>ONNE01000079.1 GCA_900319095.1 uncultured Eubacteriales bacterium
ATTCCAGAATTCGTACCATGTACGAATTCATCCTTGTTTTTAATCAAGATTGCGAACGAGCTTATCGAGTTTCGCAATTACCTATATACATATCAGTCATTCCTCTCCCGAAGAAGATAGTCTGTGTCTTCATCCATAATGCTCACAAAAACTTCTGCGATCTTCGGATCAAACTGCGTTCCACTGCACCGGATAATCTCCTCCCGCACTTCTCTCTGCGGCCGCGGAAAGGAATACGAACGCTTGGAAGTCATCGCATCATAACAGTCCGCCACACAGATGATTCTTGCCGCCTCCGGAATTTCTTCCCCGGCAATCCCATCCGGATACCCCTTTCCATCAAACCGTTCATGATGCCACCTCGCACCAATGGCAAGCCCCGGAATCTCCGTGATGGTCTTTAAGATTTCCCACCCGATCACCGTATGTCTTTTGACCGACGCAAACTCATCCTCTGTCAATTTTCCCTCTTTATTTATTATATTCTCCGACACGCCAATCTTTCCGATATCATGTAAGAGTCCCATGGCATAGATCTCGTCCAGCTCCTGTTCACTTTTTCCCATGCGCTCAGCGATTAATCTGGCATATTGTGCCACACGCACGGAATGACCGTTTGTGTAGTGGTCCTTGGCATCCACCGCCTTGGCCAGTGCCATCATCATCTCCTGTGAGAGATGGGCTTTTGCCTGAGCCGCTGCCTCTTTGACATGAGATTCGTGCAGCTCTTTCATCGTCTCGACAAGCTTTATATAATCCGGAGTCTCCAAAGATAAGAAAATCACTAAAACGCCAATCGACGCAATAAAGAACGTAATCAGAACATTATCAAAAAACATCATCTGCAATAAGAACAGGACAGAAATTACAAACACCGAAGCCACAAGTGCCCTTATCTGGCTTTTTTTATATTTTTCGCGATGACTGAGCATATACAGACTTCCAATTGCAAAAAACAAAATCGGAAAACCATATGCCACAGGCACAAACAGAGCCTGATGTATGTACTGTCCATTGGCATCATAAGTAAACACCCAGCCGGTAAAAGGGTTCGTCAAAAGCAGGAACAGATCCACCGCCATAAGGACCCAGTTCATGATATTCCTGCGTTTCATCTTTTTCTTGTCCATCTCTACATAGGCATAGACATAATAGACAAACGCAAGCCCCGAAAACCCCGCAAAAACAGAATCCAGTATATTAAAGAAATAATGTACTGAATTCGGAACCAGTTGATTGGCGCTGGTAACAATTGCCGTCAACACATCAATCATATCTGCAATCATGATGACAAAGGCAAATGTGCGAAATGACCGGTTCACTCTGGTCAGGTTTGTATATTTGGCCACAAGAAAGCAGCAAAGTACCAGGTCCATCGGTATGACAGCCACTTCCAGAAAAATGTTGTATTCTAAGCTCATATTCATATTCCCCTTTTACCCTATTATACCATTTCACCTACGCTTTTCAAGTTGAACCTTTTTTTGTTTATCGGCAGCTCTCCCTCATTCCCATCAGAATCGCCTGATACTCAGACATTTTTTTTGTTTTTTTAATTTTCTTAAACCAATCCTCCCCCTCATCAAAAGAATCTTTCAAAAATGCCCATATCTCTTTCATTTTAAACAGCACCGGAGTATCCCCGGAGAAATTTTCTTTATACACCTCCCTCAGATCTTCCATAAACGAAAAAATCTTCTGATGATATTCTCTGTCGTCCCAGTCATCTCTCACAAATCCCGGATGCATCAAAAAACCCCGTCCGATCATAACAGATTGGACCGATGGGTATGCTTTTTTTATCTCACTTATATCTTCCGGTCTTTGTAAATCGCCATTATAACACAGTGGGTTTTTGCTGTGTTCCACGGCATAGTCAAAAATCTTTCTGTGGATCGTCCCCTTATATAAATCCTCTCTGGTGCGAGGATGAATGATCAATTCACAAATAGGATATCGGTTATATATTTTTAACAGTTCGAAAAATTCCTCTTCCTCGTAAAAGCCGATTCTGGTCTTGACCGAAATGTCAATCGGACAGTGCTCGAAGATCGATTCGAAAAAGCGGTCTAAGTCCTGGGGCGCACGAAGAAAGCCGGCACCACGATTTTTCGATACCACAGTGCCGGACGGACATCCCAGATTCAAATTCACCTGCCTGTATCCCATCTGTTCCATATGTCTCGCTGCCTGACAAAAGGACTCGGCATGATTGGTCATAACCTGCGGGATCAGACAAATCCCCGGATTGTTCTCAGGAAGAACATCTCTTTTTTCTTTCTTCTTCATAAAGCCGCCATCCCTCATCGTAACAAAGGGAGCATAGTAGCGGTCGACCCCACCAAAGTGACGTTCATAGACCTGACGAAACAGATAGCCGGTAATCCCCTCAAGGGGAGCAAAATAAATATTCAAGCTGCTCACTCTCTCTACTATAATTGTTCAATAGTATTTTCGGCATTTCCACATTGAATATTTAGATTTCCATTTCGACATCTCAATGCGTCGATAAATTCTTTTTCCTTTTTGGGATCCTTCATCTCAATTTGATAATTGATCTGATACATACTTCCCATGTTCGTAGTCTTCACGAGCACTTTCTCATATGAATTCAGATACTCAGAAAAAATGTCATCGAACACGGTCGTATAATCCAGGTCTTCGTAGATGGTAATCCGCAGACTCTGGCTCTTTTCTGTCCTTGTCTTAAAAGGCGCATAATTTACAAGAACAACGACAAGGCATGTGATCAGCGTGATAAAAATTCCATAAGTTATGTATCCCATTCCACACGCGAGTCCCACGACCATGGCAAAGAAAATACTGCAAATATCCTTGCTGTTTCCCGGCAGGGAACGAAATCTCACCAAACTGAAAGCTCCCATGATTGCCACACCGGTTCCCAAATTTCCATTTACCATCATAATAATGGTCTGCACCAGCGCCGGCAACACCACCAGACTAACGATAAATCCCCGACTTGTATTTCCCTTAGAAGTAAGTGCTGTCACCAGCGCAATAATGATTCCCATTAGAAGAGCACTCCCCATGCACTCAGCGGCAATCTGCCAGGACAACGAACTCTCTGCTGTTGCAATAATACTATCAAACATACGCATTCTCCTTTACTTGTTTTTTGTGACTGTTTCCTGCAAAAATTCTGTGGGAGGTCTCTTTTTGTGCCACCGGGTTCACCTGCAAACGTTTTTTTCTCTTTTCAATCATCTGCGGGAGAATGACTCTTGTGTAGACATTCCCATACTTGGAAAATGAAGCCGGATAGATGCCGATTTCCTCTAACATATTTACCACCCAGAACGGATAGGCATCACCAACTTTAACCTCCATCACCACATAATCTTCCGGAAGGATGCACTCTCCCTCGTCTCCGGCAGAAAGGTCCATGTCCGTCTGTCTGCTCCGAATATTAAAATCAAATGTCACACGGAGTTCCGGATCTTCTTTTCCATACATGGCAATCCTGTCATACGCCAGATAGGTTCCCTCGGTCGGTTTATACCGCTGCAAGACATATTCCAATTCTTTTGCAATCTGTCCCGTTGCTCCGATTATTTTTCTCTGGCGGATGCTCTCTTTTGCGTCCTTTAACTTGAGAGGAATCCGTCTCTTATAGACGACGCCATCATATTTTTTCTTCATCTCCAGAAAAACGATATCGTCTTCTTTGGGAACTCCATAGCTCCGGAGTCTGAGTTTTTCTTTGTATGCCGGCTTTTCAATCGACCGGCTGATCAAGTCGTATTGAGGGGTGTCATAGTATATATTGCAAATGGTACTCAACCCATATTCATCGACTTCCATATACGAATCCAGCCGTTCCCGGACTTTTCGATACATATCTCCCTTAAGAATGTATTTTTTTTCGTATCTCTTAAATACTGTGTGAAATTCAGCCATCGCCATCACCCCTTTTTGTTTTTTACAAATTCATTATATCATTCAATACTTAAATCAATCTTAAAGAAACAAAAAAATTCCAATCTCCTCTGATCGAAGAGATTGGAATTTTTCAAATCAAATCATGAACAAAATCATGGGCGAAATCCACCGCCACCTTGCTGTGAAGATGATCCCTGTGTTTTCGATGTCGCTGTGGCCACAGAGGAACTGCCGCTATACAAACTATAGCTTGCACCGGCTGTCAGGTTTTCTCCATAATAAATCACATCTTTAGCCGCCTTAGTCGTGGTTGCCGAAGCTACCTCATTGCCACTGGAATTTTTAACGGTGATCGTGGCACCTTTTGACAGGTTCGTTGTGAATTCAACGAATGCCGGTGAGGCAGTAGTCGGTGTCACCACCATATCGGTCGTGCCCGCAAATGCCCAAAGAGTACCTCCGGTTATCTGAAAGACACATCCGCTTCCATCACCGATATCCAGAGAACCATTACCACCACTGGAAGGTCCGTTTACAATTGTTGTTCCACCGGTGATATAGAGACTTCCATTCGAGTCAATACCATCTCCCTCCGCATTCACGGTGAGACTTCCTCCGGAAATCGTCAGTGTATGGTTCGTGTCGGATGCCTCCATTCCCATAGCACCGCCATCTGAATTTGTTTTTGTTCCGGTCGCTGTTGTATCAACGGTAATCGTTCCGCTGCTGATCGTCAACGCTGATCCCGCTTTGATGCCTTTATGACTTCCGCTGGAATCGGTTGAGGAAGAACTGCTCGAGGAAGAACTACTACCCGGGCTAAATCCTCCAAAACGATCCTGACTACTACTCTGCGAATCACTTCCGCCCGCTGCATTCAGTCCATCATCGGATGCTGTAATATTCATCGTGCCACCCTTTATATCAATGTCCATTCCTTCGAGTCCCTCATATGATTGAGAAACCGTAACACTGCCGGCCGTGATCGTAAGGATCCCATCGGCATGAATCCCGTCATCCGCTGCACTCACTGTGATTGTGCCACCCTGAATTGTCACATCTCCATTTCCGTGAATCGTATCATCTGCCGAATCAGATGTCTTAGTAGCTGCCGCTGTTACGATGTCCAGACTTTCCGGTGACAGATTTACAACACCGTAACTCTGCTCGCTCGAAGTATCTTCATTCATTGTATAGGAACCACTGATTCCATCTCCGTCAGCACTATTCAATGTGATATCTCCACCGGATATTTCAATCGATGTATCCAGAGTACCACTGCTGGCTGCATCGGTCTCATCAAATGTCGTCTTGATGGAATCCTCTGTAGAATATACTGTAATATCGGAATCTTTCGTATTGAGAATCGTCTTGGCTGTGATACCGTTGTGTCCAACTGCCTTTGCCTGCGTTCCCACCTTTACGGTTACATCCGTGATCGCAAGGGTGTCTGTGGATTTGATTCCATTTCCCTTTTCCGAGGTGATACTGAGCGTTCCTGAACCATCCAGTTCAAGAGGCGTCTTCTTGCAGACAATTCCTGCCGGATAAGTGGTATCGGTCGCATCATCCGAATCCACTCCGGTCACACCGGTATCACTGAGATTGACCTCTCCCTGAACAGTAATTTTAACACCGGATAATTTATCGGAAGACTTCACGGTAATGATTCCATTATCGGAGGTCATGCTGTCGGTCGTCTGAATCTTAAAATCGGAATTTGTATCCGTAATCGTGATATCCTTCAGAATGATGTTGACTCCGTCTGTCACGGATGTGCTCAATGTCTCATAGCTCACCGTATTTCCTTCTGTATCCGTATAAGTCTCTCCCAGATCGACATCGATCACCGTATCAACCGTCTCACCGTTTCCATCAATTGTGTAAGTTCCCGGTGCCATAATCGTAATCTTGTTCTTTTTGCTTTTCTTGTAGGTATAGTTGGTATCTTCCTCGCTGATTTTACCGGTCGTTGAGACATCGATCGTCTGACTTGTCTCAGAGGTAACCGTCACCGGACTGATCGTTGTACTAGGGGTTCTCTCCGGTGTTGTCGCCGGTGCGACAGTCGGTGTAGCCGTTGGCACTGCCGTCGGTGTGGCAGTCGTCTGTGCCGCCGGTGACTGCGTTGCTGTTGTCGTTCCTGTTGCGGTTCCGCTGTTCCCCGCACTCGTGTCTGTCGTACTGCCGCTGTCAGTACTCTGCGTCGCCTTTTTTATCGTGTATTTATATTTTTGCGCTTTCTTCTTCGCTGTCTTTTTGAGAGTCTTGGCAGTTACTTTCGCACTCTTTTTCACACAATAGATGGACAATGTCTTCGTCGATGAAATCGTGACAGTCTTTGTCTTGCCGCTTTTTACAATCTTTTTCAATTGAAATTTCCCATTTGTTGTGTAGTAGACCTTGTATCCTTTTTTTGCCTTTATCTTAACCTTGACTGTCTTTTTATACGTCCCCGCTTTCTTCGAAAGGGTATAACCTTTTTTATTCACGGTCGTTGCCGCTTTGACATCCGTGGTCGATGTCATCGTTGCTGCTCCTGTAATCACCATGGCACCAGTCAATGCAATGGCAATCGTTTTCTTTGTTTTTCCCATATGCCTCTCCTTTCTCTGATATATGTCCTCAAAAATTCTTTGCAAAACATAATCCTCTTTTTTATCTTGCCTCAGTATAGCAGAGAAAACTTAAAACAACCTTAATTCTTTTTAGGAAAAAATTTATTTCTCACAAATTCAATTGTCTGGCCCAGTGTCAGAACCATAAGAATCGTAACAATTCCAATCTGCCGGCTGAATGCAAAGCCAATCAGCACCGCACAAAAATCCCATGCAAAACGAACAAATTTAAACGGTACCCCGGACAATTTTTCATGAATCATCAAAGGAAGCGCATCAAAGGGAGATGTTCCCAACTCGGTCGACATATAGAACGCAGCGGCA
>ONNE01000049.1 GCA_900319095.1 uncultured Eubacteriales bacterium
AAGATGTAAAAAAACCAAGAGTCGGTATTGTGGGAGAAATTCTTGTAAAATATCTTCCGGCTGCCAACAACCATGTGGTAGAATTGCTTGAGGCCGAAGGCGCAGAAGCAGTATGTCCGGATATGTTAGACTTTTTTATGTACAGTGCCTACAATAATGTCTTTAAAGTGGATCATCTTGGATTTAAAAAACGAAATAAACATTTGTCAAACGCAGCGGTTTGGCTTTTGGAGGAATTTCGCAAGCCACTACGCATTGCTTTAGAGCAAAGTAAACGTTTTGATGCCCCACCTTCCATTCAAACTTTAGCTGAGTATGCCAGTCCTTTTGTGTCGGTTGGAAATCAGACTGGTGAGGGATGGTTTCTTACCGGTGAAATGATTGAATTACTGCACAACCAGGTTCCTAATATTGTTTGTACACAGCCATTTGGATGCCTTCCAAATCACGTAGTAGGCAAAGGAGTTATCAAACAATTAAGAAAAGCTTTTCCAAGTGCAAACATTGTTGCCATTGACTATGATCCGGGGGCAAGCGAAGTAAATCAGCTCAACCGCATCAAGTTGATGTTAGCAACTGCCAACGAAAAGCTTTAACTCAAAAAAACAAAGACCGCATACAATAAAGAAACAAAAAATAAGATGATATATTGTCATTCATACATCCAATATATCATCTTATTTTTATTGTCTGTTACACTATATCAAAAGACATTTACCTTAATCAATCTCTCTTGCGTCTCATCAAAACTACCACAAAGAACATCGCTACTGCTGAGAATCCCATTCCAAACAGTGGGATGTAGAGATTCGTAGAATCTCCCGTCTCAGGTGCCGAATCCGACAATGGAACCTTATCATCAAGAATCGTCTTTGATGTCGACTTCTTGGAACTGGACTTCTTAGAATCTGTGAGTTTCAAAGAACTCTTTGGTGTATCATCATCACCGATCGAAGTCGTCTTCTTACCATCCGTCGGAGCTGGTGTTGAAGTAGCCTCTGACTTTTCTTCATCCTGACTAGACGTCTCATTATCACCAGGTGTTGCCGTTGGCTGTTCCGTTCCTGAAACAACTTCCGGTGTGACAACAGGTGTTACAGTCGGAGTCTCAGATTCATCCGAAGCCTCTGGAGTCTCACTAGGTGCAGGACTCTGAGTTGACTCCTCGGATTCATCCGCCTCCGGTGTCGCAGATGCTTTCACCGTCGGTGTTATAACCGGTGTCTCAGTCTGGGTTGCTGCCGTCGATGTCGGTGTCACTCCCGGCTTCTCGGTCTGAGTTGCTGCCGTCGATGTCGGTGTCACTTCCGGCTTCTCAGTCTGGGTTGCTGCCGTCGATGTCGGTGTCACTTCCGGCTTCTCGGTCTGAGTTGCTGCCGTCGATGTCGGTGTCACTTCCGGTGTCTCGGTCTGGGTCGCTGCTGTCGATGTCGGTGTCACTTCCGGCTTCTCAGTCTGGGTTGCTGCTGTCGATGTTGGTGTCACTTCCGGCTTCTCAGTCTGGGTCGCTGCCGTCGATGTTGGTGTCACTTCCGGCTTCTCGGTCTGAGTTGCTACTGTCGGTGTTGGCATAACATCCGTTGGAACATCGGTCGCTGTCGGTGTCACGGTTGGCAATGCCATTGGTGTTGCCGTTGGCACAGCGGTTGGTGTCGCAATCGGTGTTGCCGTTGGTATCACATCTTCTTTATCTTCATCATCTGGTGTTGCCGTTGGTGTTGCTGTCGGAATCAATGTTGGTGTTGGTACCGGTGGAGCTGTCAAGACCGGTGTGACACTTGGCATCGGTATCAAGGATATCGGTGTTGCCGTTGGTGTTACTGTTGGCACTGCAGTCGGCTCCTCGGTCGGTGCTTCTGTCTGAACCAGTTTTTTCGGTGTTGCTGTCGGCACTTCCGTTGGTGCAGTCGTCGGTGTCGCCGTTGGCTCAACCGTCGGTGTTGCCGTTGGTTCAGCCGTTGGTTCAGCCGTTGGTGTTGCCGTCGGTGCTTCCGTCGGCTCAGCCGTTGGTGTTGCCGTCGGTTTTTCTGTCGGTGTTGCCGTTGGCTCTGTCGTCGGTGTTGCCGTCGGTTTTTCTGTCGGTGCTTCCGTTTGAACTAACTTTTTCGGTGTTGCCGTTGGCTCCTTTGTCGGTTCCTTCGTTGGAGTTGCTGTTACTTTCGGCTGATCGGTTGCCACTGGCTCATAGCGATAAATTTCATGCCACTCAGCACTATTCTCTACAATCGTATCACACACAAGCCATCCTTCGGTTGTACCCAAAATATTTACCATTGCCTTCGGTGCAATCAAAGTGGCCGGTGTCGATGTCTGTAATTTCACAGTAAGATTTTCTACATAAGGCATATTGAAAATTACACTCATTGCCTTCTGCTCTTTTGTCTTCTTTCCATCCGTAACATTGATTCGATACTCATTCAAAACTAATTCAGCGATATTCTTATCTGATATATTCAGGACAACGGACTGATCTGCTCTCAAATTCACTTTGAGGCCACCGCTCTGCAAATTATTGTTGACAATCGCTCTCGCCATGTTGTTGGCATCAACATAAACCGTATCATCCATAATTTCTGATACGTCAATTACATAGTTATTCTGATCTGCCACAACCGGAGACACCATCGTTGCCTCGTTCACAACAGATTTTGCATACAGCTGAATCTTCTCGATTCTCTCTTTTACAAGCTTTTTATAATCCTCATCAACATATACTTTTGTGTCATCATTATGAAGTTTATGAACTGTCTTTACACTTTTACCTTCTGCATCCAAAATTTCTCCTACGAGAATCTGTCCCGGCTTTCCGGCCTTATCTTCGGAAACAGTATTACCAGTTGTGTGGCCATTGTCCATAAAAGTACCAACGGCAAAGTTGGTCTCCATATCACTTGTCTGGTTCATTGTGTTGGCGATGATACCATACTCAACATAATCCTCCAAAAAAGCAATATTACCATAACTGGACGCACGCGACGGACCTCCAATTACCGCAAATACAATCGCAACAACGACAATACATGCGATCATTAACGCTACCGTTCCTTTACTAATTCTCTTCATATCTGACCCCTCAATTCGTTTTGATATGCTGGATAGACTACTACCAATTTAGTTACTTAGCACTAATATATCATAAATACCATTTTTTTGCAATCTTCGGATATAAAACAATTCATTTTTATTAAAATTTAACATTTTTTTATCAATTAAAAATATTTTTTGTGCACTTTGTTAAAAGTCTTTAATTTCCCATTGAACCGGCTCTACACCATGACTCTCTAAAAATGCATTTGCCTTGCTAAATGGCCTGCTTCCGAAAAATCCGCGATATGCTGATAACGGACTTGGATGCGGTGCTTTCAATATAAGATGCTTGGGATTGTCCAGCATTTTTTCTTTTTCCTGTGCCGGTCTTCCCCATAGAATAAACACGATCGGTCGATCCTGTCTGTTCACTGCGCGAATAGCTGCATCCGTAAATTCCTCCCATCCGACTCCCCGGTGCGACATCGGTTTGTGCGCCTGAACCGTCAATACCGTGTTCAACAACAAAACACCCTGTTCTGCCCACGATGTCAGATAACCGTGATTGGGAATACGGCATCCCAGGTCGTCATGAAGTTCCTTATAGATATTCACGAGCGAAGGCGGTATTTCCACATCCGGCTTTACCGAAAAACAAAGTCCATGTGCCTGTCCCACATTATGATAGGGATCCTGTCCCAAAATGACAACCTTCACCTTATCCAATGGTGTCAAGTGAAAAGCCGTGTAGATCTCCTCCGATTTCGGATAGACAGGAACACGACTGTACTCATCACGTATAAATAGGTATAACTTCCGATAGTATTCTTTCGAAAACTCTCCCTGCAATGCCTCTTTCCATTCGCCACTCAAACCGGGCATCGTATTTCACCTCTACATTCTGATGCTGATTCCACGATCTCTTAAGTATTTTTTTAGTTCCATAATTTCTAACTCTTTGAAATGAAACAGAGATGCCGCCAATACAGCATCCGCTTTTCCCTCTGTCAATGCGTCATAAAAATGTTCCTTTTTCCCGGCTCCTCCCGATGCAATCACAGGAATCTTTACATTTTCCGAGACGGTCGATGTCAATTCAATATCATAACCATCTTTGGTTCCATCACAATCCATACTGGTCAGTAAGATTTCACCGGCACCTAGTTTTTCAGTTTCAACCGCCCATTCAATGGCATCAATTCCCATATCGACCCGTCCACCATTTTTATAAATCGTCCATCCGCTTCCATCCTGTCTGCGCTTAGCATCAATTGCCACTACAACGCACTGCGAACCAAACTTATCCGCTGCGTCGGATATCAGAGACGGGTTCAATATCGCTGCCGAGTTGACCGCTACTTTGTCCGCCCCCTCACGCAAAATCATCCGAAAATCATCAATGGTACGAATCCCTCCACCGACGGTAAATGGAATAAACACTGTTTCTGCCACTTTGCGGACCATATTTGCCTTTATCTCTCTGGCATCACTGGATGCTGTGATGTCCAAAAAAACAAGTTCATCTGCTCCTGCTCTTCCATATGCCTCACCGACTGAAACCGGATCTCCTGCATCCACTAAATTAACAAAATTGACTCCTTTTACCACGCGTCCATCCTTGACATCCAGACAGGGAATGATTCTCTTTGTGAACATAGGCACCTCCGCTTATCTCTCATTCACAGTTCTCTTATATCAGGAAAGTGAAACAAAATTTTTCAATATCTTTAATCCAACATCTCCACTTTTTTCCGGATGAAATTGTGTCGCAAAGACATTCTCCCGTTCCGCTGCCGCATGAACCTTTACGATATAATCCGTCGTCGCAGCAACTTCTCTCTCATCTGCCGCTTTTAAATAGTAGGAATGGACAAAATAAACATACGATTGATCCGGAATCCCTCTCAATAATCTGGAATCCGGATTTATATCAATGGAGTTCCATCCCATATGAGGGATTTTGAATCCTGGCTTCTCCGGAAACTTCACAACTTCTCCCGCCAATAGTCCCAGTCCGGGAACATCTTTTTCCGACTCGTCGCTGCGCTCAAAGAACAGTTGCAGCCCCAGACAGATTCCCAAAAGCGGTGTCCCTTTTTTTGCCACATCACGCAAAACATCTGTTAGCTGGAAGCGATTCATCTTCTCCATAGCATCCTCAAAAGCCCCTACACCTGGAACAATTACGTGATCCGCTAAAAAAATCTTCTCCGGCTGCCTGGTGACAACCGGAGATTCTCCCATATATTGAAGCGCTTTCTCAACGCTTTTTATATTTCCTGCATCATAGTCAACAATCGCAATCATAAGGACACTCTCCCATCATTATTTTTTGTCTTCCTCACTTTTTTGCTCCCACTGACGAATGATCTGCTCCAAACGAGCCGTATACTCTTCCTGTGTCTCAGCACTAATAATACTGCGCGCTTCGGTCTCCGTCACCCCAAATTCACTGTACAGAGCACTGGCGATCTGACTTTCTAACTCATTGTATTGGCTTACAATTTCATACTCCTCTGCCTTTGCCTGATTCGTATCATAGCTCCGAATTCCTTTTACCAGCGAATCCAACGCTTCCAGATACATTCTCATCTTATAATAATTGTCATAAGAATTAATCTGTTTTTGCAATTGCATACAAATTCTGACTTTGTCTGCCATCTCCTTCGCAGATTCGGACACTTCCACACCGGCAATTGAGTCATATGCCGATTGATAATCTTTATTTTCAAAATTATTTTCCGCAGACTTGACAGCATGTGAACGCGAGAACAACTGTGTCCCCAAAATGACCGAAACACAGATAATCGCAAAGAATACCATAACAATCGTGGCACCGACCGGATTGATCTTTCCAACGACTTCTGTCGCCTCTAATTCCGCCCGCTGTCTCTTCTTCTCTTCCTTTGCCGCTGCCTTTGCAAGTTTTTTCTCCGCATTAGCCGCTGCCTTCTTCTCTTTCTCGGCTTTCTTTATTTCAGCCTGCTCCGCCTTTTGCTGAGCCTGCTGCTTTTTCTTTTCTTCCTTCGCTTCTTTTCGCTCTTGTGCACTTGCCTGCTCAAGTTCTCTCTCTCTTGCTTCCTCTTCTGCCGTCTGTTCGGTTATGACATTTCCGAACAGTTTTTTCATAATGCTTTCTTCACTCTTTTGCTTCGGAGGTCTTTCCTTCTTCTTTCTCGTCTTCTTGACCCGAACCGGCTGTTCCTCTTCCGATGGCTGCTCCTCTTCCCCAAAAGCTTCCAAAGCCATAACATCGTCACCGGCATTCTGTTCATTCTCACTGTACTCAACCGCAGAAAGCGCATCTTCAAAAACATCATCCACCGAAGTCACTTCGGTTGACGCCTGCTTTTCTCCCTCCTGCGATGTCTGTGTCTCCGACTGTTCCTCTTCCGGAGAATCAGCAAAAATCGAGTCACTGTCATCCTCACTAAAAAGCGAAACCTCTGGTTGTTCAGTCAACAAATCCTCTTGTATGCCACTCTCGGATTCCTCTGAATCATCAGAGAATTCTTCCTGTGAATCTTCCTCTGCTTCATCTTCACTGGACAAGAGAGCCAAGAGTTCATTGATATCGTCTTCTAATTCAGGCTCCATTTCATTGTTATCTGCCAAACCGGTTTCACCTCCTACAAATTGTGTTAAAAATTCTTATATTAATTTAGCAGTAAATCTAACTGGTGTACTAATTTTCCAATCTCCGGTTTTGACAACTGGGCATCTACTCCCAGGCTCTCACCCTTTCGCTTCATCTCATCATTGACAAGGGATGAGAAAATAACAACCGGCAACCCATCAAATCGCTCATCTGTCTTAATCTTCTTCGTGAGATGATGACCATCCATCTGAGGCATCTCAATATCCGTGATCACCAGCGCAATATCCTTTCCGATGACACCGCCCTCTTCAAGAATCTGGTTCAAACGATTCCATGCTTCCAAACCATTGGTGGTCGGAATCAAATGCGTATATCCTGCCTGATTCAAGCACTTTTTAAGCATTTCCAAAAGAAGAGGCGAATCCTCAGCGATCAGGATCGGACACTCATGACGTGAGCGCTCACCCATCGCCTCAATCTCCGAAATCTTGAGACCGGTCTCCGGATTGATCTCCGAAACAATCTTCTCAAAGTCCAGAACGATGATGATTTTGTCCCCAAACTTCGTAATACCGGTAGCAATTCCCTTACCATTTCCATTGATGGTAGAGTCCGGCTTAGCAATATCCTGCCATGAAACACGGTGAATACCAAGAACCTCCTGAACATGAAATGCCGTGCGCAGACGGTTGAAGTTCGTAATTATGTACATATCCTTAGCAGTATCACCGATTCCGCGAATCCCGAGCGCTTTTGCCAGATCAATAACGGTAATGATCTCTTCTCTAGGCATAAAAATACCCTCAATATATTCATGGACATTCGGAACCAATGTTGGGGTTCGATACGGACACAATTCACTGATTTTGGCCACATTGATACCATAGTGCTGACTGCCAATCGTAAACTCCAGTAGCTCCAGTTCATTTGTTCCACTTTCCAATAAGATACCTGTTTCCTGTGCCATATTTATGTTCCTCCTTTTTCTTGTCCCATTTGTTTATTTTAATTGAATCGCAGCCATATCATCACCGTCCTGAACGGTCAGTGTCATTTCTGATGCCTTTTCCCTCTCTTTTGAAAGAGTAAAGATCAAGACCGCTTTTTCCGTTCGCTTTGCGGCAATTGTCGCATCCAAATAGTTCAATCCCATATTATCTAAGATGCTGATATCCGGTTGAAACTCGTTTCCTTCTATATTCAACTTATATTGAATATCCCGGTCACCTAATTTAATATGCTTTTTCTTATCCGACTGGTTGCGAATGGAAAATGTGACAACCAGTAATGTCTCATTTGCACCAGCTTTTGCCGGAACCATATCGGCTCCCGGATTCTCCGGATACTGCTTACAAAATTGATATCGGTCGTATGAAAAATCCAAGTCCTTCACCTGATAAACCTCATTGAGCGAAACATAGGACTCCTCTACCGCACTGCCGGACACTGTCGCATCCGTTCCCAATGAATTCTCATCTGAATTGCCCGCGTTCTCTGTGCTGCCGGTCTCTGTACCACCAGATCCCGATATCGATTCTGGCTCCGGAGTCGGTGTCGCTGTCACCTGTGGAGTCGCTGTGGCCTCCGCGGATTCCTCCGACTCACCTTTGGCGATCTGCTCCGCTGTGATCAGCCTCAGATCATAGCGGTCTGAATATCGCAAGAGAACCCCTGCTGCATACTCTACCACCATATCTTCCTGCTCTTCCGACAGATTCTGTAGTTTTCCACATCCGCAAAACAGACATACAGATAGAAGCAAAACTGCTATAACACCTATTCGATTGTGCCTCAAAATTCTCTCCTCCTATCAAAAATCCATCTACACTTCTCTCATTATATCACAAAATTTTCGATACATCAATCTTTTATATCTAATTCAAACCAGAACTCTACTCCATTATCGTAATTTTTTACTCCATAAGGCTGGTTATGCGCTTCCATGACCGCTTTAACGATAGAAAGACCGATGCCATTTCCACCATATTCCCTTGTATGCGCTTTATCCACTTTATAAAATTTGCTCCAGATCTTATCCAGATCTTCCTCCGGTATCGGATCTCCGGTATTAAATACGCTTACGCGAACTGTTTCTTTATTGTTTGTTGTCTTAATCTCAATTTTCTTTTCATATTTTACATGATTCAGGGCATTACTGACATAATTGGTAACAACTTCCTCTATCATATACTCGTCCGCCCAGACAAATACCGGCTCAGAATTCCGATCGTACGACAATGTCACTTCATTCTTTTTAAAGAGAATATCGGTTGCATTTACCACAGAGTTTAAAATTTCATTTAAATCAAAATGTTCCATACGGATTTGCCCATTGCCAAACTCCAACTGATTGAGACTCAACAATTTTTTTACCATTTTATTCATTTTGTTGGCCTCATCGACAATCACCTCGCAATAAAATTCACGGCTCTCATTGTCATCATTGATATTGTCCTGAAGCCCCTCTGCATACCCTTGAATCAGTGCAATCGGTGTTTTCAGCTCATGTGAAACATTGGCAAGAAATTCCTGTTTCATCTTTTCTTGTTCCGATCTCCTTTCCAGATCGAGGCGCAGTTCATTGTTTGCTGTCTTTAATTCCGAGATAGTCTCTTCAAGTTTATCCGACAGCGCATTCATGCTATTCCCCAAAATGCCGATCTCATCATCCCGATCCCCCTCATAGCGTGAGGAAAAATTTAACTTTTTCATATTTTCCGCGTGCTTTACCAGATGCATGATCGGTTTGGTGTACTGATTACTCACAAACAGCATAGCAAAAACGCCACAGATCACCGCAATCACACCGACATACATCAAAAAATGGTTCGACACGGTTGCACTTTCCTGAATACTCTGATAATTTGTGCGAAGATATAACCAGTAATTATCCGGCAGAACACCGGTCAATTCGATAAAATTCGAATCCACACGCTCATCATATACCTTATACACCTCACAGTCATCCTGCTGGCTTAGGACCTCACAATTGGCATCCAGTGGTGTTCCAAAATACGTTGCCTTCACATATTTTCCCAACTGTTCTTTTGTGACCTGCTGCAAACGATCCGTATTGTTGGGATACATATAATTGAGCGCGGCAATGTCTCCGGATGTCGGATATACCACAATCTGAACGATATAAATATCAACATTCGAATTGCTGCTGAGCATATCCAATTTGTCATATACCTCATAGACATTTTCTGTTGACTGATCATCCCAATCTACATTCTCACAGATTTCGGAAACCCTGGTGCAGACCCGTTTCATCTGTGCCACCTTTGTCGACTGGTAAAAGCGCGGCAACAAAAAAACATTCGCCATAAATATGCAAAGAATGATCAAAATCAGCATTGTTGAAAAGATCAAAACCAATCTGACACGCATGGAACGTTTCATAAGCACTACTCCTTCGCATCCTCGCTCACTTCAAATTTATATCCCATCCCCCATATCGTCTTGATATAGTTTCCATATTTCCCCATCTTGCTTCTGAGTTTTTTTACGTGTGTATCAATAGTCCGGGCATCTCCAAAATAATCATAGTCCCAGACATGATTCAAAATCCTCTCTCTTGAAAGGGCAATATCCTTATTTTCCATAAAATAAGAAAGAAGTTCAAACTCTTTAAAGCTCAAATCAATTGGTTTTCCATCGATCACAACTTCATGCGCCACACGATTCAGCACGATCGCACCGTATTCGAGCGACTCCTCATTTGCCGCGTTGGAACGTCGAAGAAGAGCCTGTACCCTGGCCACAAGTATTTTAGGACTAAAAGGTTTGGATATATATTCATCGACTCCCAGTTCAAACCCTCTGAGTTCATCGTTTTCCTCGCCCCGCGCGGTCAACATGATGATTGGAACCTGTGAATATTGGCGAATTTCCCTGCAGGTCTCCCATCCATCCATCTTTGGCATCATGATATCGAGAATCACAAGAGAAATGTCTTTATTTTCCAGAAAAACATCCACCGCTTCCTCACCATTGGACGCCTCGAGCACACGAAAATCCTGTTTCACCAAAAAATCGCGCACCAGCTTTCGC
Source organism: uncultured Eubacteriales bacterium (assembly GCA_900319095.1). Lineage (GTDB taxonomy): Bacteria > Bacillota > Clostridia > Lachnospirales > Lachnospiraceae > Eubacterium_F. Next base: position 10,679 of record ONNE01000049.1, read on the forward strand.
ATCCTCTGTTCATCATCAACCACCAGAATCGTGTTGTCTGCCATCTCAAACTGCTCCCTTCCTCACTGTCATCACTGTTCCTGTTCATCGGATGGCGGCATTCCGTTTTTCTGCAAAGCATCCTCTCTCTGCTGAAGATCCGCCTCCCAATCTTCGTATTTATCAATCAGTTCTTCTTCCATATTTGCCTTATAATTTGTAAAATATGTAAAGATGGAATACTCAAACCGGAAGTTAATAATCACAAATCCAATCAATACTACCCCCATGGCAAATAA
>ONNE01000094.1 GCA_900319095.1 uncultured Eubacteriales bacterium
ATCCGAGCGCAAGTGTGCCATGCGAAAGAAACTTTACTGCTGAAATACGGAATCTGAAAAAAGTGCCAACGTTTACTTGACACAAACGTTGTAAAGATTTCAGTTGACAGATCATCCGAATTTTGATAGAATATCTATCGGTAAGGAAACTTACAGTGCTGTTATAGCTCAGGTGGTAGAGCGTCGCCTTGGTAAGGCGGAGGTCACGGGTTCAAATCCCGTTAACAGCTTGATAAAATATCAGAGTGGCAATAACTATTCAGCCCCAAGTAAAAACATGAGAATTTCAGACAGAAAGTTTTCTTTCTGGATGGAATTTTTATTTTTTACTTGGCGGACAAGTGGCAACGCCACTCTGACCGCCCACATGATTGGCTTAAGCTCTCCTCGCCAGGCTGACCGGATGCCATTATAAGAATCTTCAATGGCATATGCATTTTGCGGGACAACACCAATCATTCTACAGGCAAGCAGATAGATGTCTGGTTCGGGCTTGCTTTTTGTTACCATATCACCGGTAACGATTTCGTCAAAATAATGTAGTATTTTGGCATCCCTTAATTGGCTGAACACAGTCTGTTTTCTCGTTGATGATGCCAGCGCTATTTTTTTGTTTTGTTTCTTTATGAGACGCAACAGTTCTACTACTCCGCATTTCATCGGGAGCCTGCCTCCGTCGTATTTTTCATGATACATATTGGATGTTTCTTTTGCATAAACATCAAATGGAAAATCGTTGCCATATGCTTCCAACATGATTTCTTTCGTTCTCTTCTTTGTGGTTCCTGTACAGGCAAGATATGGCTCTTCAATATTCTTTATATTATATTTTCGGGCAAGTTCAATCCAACATTCCATCGTAGCCCGTTCGGAATCAAAAATCACACCATCCATATCGAAAACAACCGCATCGAATTCCCTCATTTGTCTTCTCCTTCCTCAATCACAGGTAAAGTCAGCTTCAACATATTATTTTTTCTGTCGCATCTGTGTGGCTCCTATAAAAATCAGGACAGGAAAAACCACCGCAGCAAACAGACTGCGCAGCCAGAATGCATACCCTGTAACCAATCTTGTCAATCAACTTTGCAGACAACAGATCGACCACCAATTGGACGACAAAATTAACCGTCGTGATAAGTGCGATTTTATCTAATGTGAGAAAAAACTGATGTGAAAAAGTGATAAACAATAACGGCACAAAAAGTCCTTAAGCTTTTATAAATTAAGTTTTTTTTAAGAAATGATTGCTATACTAATTTTAACATGATGTTCGAAAGAAACATCCATAAAACAGCAAGGAGGATTGATTTATGAGACATTCAAAGTTTTTATCCATCACCGTAGCAGCCGCTATGGTGTTATCATCTGCCACAATCTCTCTGGCGGCAGGACCGGAAGGTGCTCCTCCGGGATCCGGCAGTAGTACCAGCGTAAGTTATTCGGGAGCCACCGAGATCACCTCAGCGGACACACAATCCGGTCAGACTTATGACTCATCGACTGCCGATCAGAACGCACTTCTCATCAATACAAATTCATCTGTAACCATCGAAAATCCAACGGTAACAAAATCCGGTGACTCCGATGGTGGTGACAACTGCAATTTCTATGGGATCAATTCTGCCATTATGGCCAAAGGCGGTGGCACAACAACGATCACGGGTGGCACCGTAACCGCATCTGCCAAAGGCGCCAATGGAGTTTTTTCCTATGGCGGCAACGGTGGGAGCAACGGAACAGCCGGCGATAGAACGACCGTGAATATTTCTGACACAACAATAAAAACAACCGGTGATAACGGTGGTGGCATTATGACAACCGGTGGCGGTGTGACCGTGGCGAAAAATCTGACCGTCACAACGACCGGGCAGTCTTCTGCACCGATCCGCACAGACCGTGGAGGCGGCACGGTAACTGTGACCGGAGGAACCTACACATCAAGCGGTCAGGGTTCACCCGCTATTTACTCTACCGCGGACATCACAGTGAACAGCGCAACCCTCAACTCCAACAAATCAGAGGGTGTCTGCATTGAAGGGCAAAATTCGATCACACTGAATAACTGCACACTGACCGCAAGTAACAATGCTCTCAACGGAAATGCACAGTTCTATGACACCATTATGATTTATCAGTCTCAGTCCGGTGATGCGGCAGACGGCACCTCCGCCTTTACCATGACCGGTGGTAATCTGAACAGTCAAAAGGGGGATGTTTTCCATGTTACAAACACAACTGCGATCATTACTTTAAAAAATGTTGTTATCACCAATTCTGACAGCGACAATGTTCTTCTGTCCGTATGTGATGATGGCTGGAGCGGTGCCTCCAATATCGCCACACTGAATGCCCAGGATCAGGTGCTCGATGGTGCGATCTTAGTCGGAAGCGATTCAACACTGAATCTCAATCTGTCCGGTTCCACAACTTTTACCGGAAAAACCAGCGGCAGCATCACGAATGACAAATCCGCTTCCATCTCCTCTTCCATCGGAACTGTGAATGTTACCATTGACTCCGGCTCCACCTGGAAGCTTACCGGCAACAGCACAATATCCAGCATCACCGGTTCCGGAAGCATTGACTACAATGGATACACTCTGACCGTTGGATCCACAACGTACTCCAGCGGAGATATCAGCACTGTCTCTGCATCCAATACGAGCTCTTCGAAAAACTCTTCCAGCAAATCATCTGGCGCGACTTCATCTGCCACCAAAAAAGTAAAATTTAAAAACATATCCAAAACCATTAAATATAGCAAGCTCAAGAAAAAGGCCGTCTCCTATTCCATCATCAAAAAATCTGGTGGCGGCAAGGTTACTTATAAGGTAACAAAAGGAAAGAAAAAATATATCAAGGTTTCTAAAAAAGGAAAAGTCACATTAAAGAAAGGAACTAAAAAAGGAACTTATAAAATTAAAATTACCGTCGCTAAAAAGGGCAAGTACAAAAAGACAACAAAAACAATTAAAATTGTAGTAAAGTAAAAAATTTAATACAACGGATTCTCCTGATCTGCATTCACTCCAGACTTTTTTCAATTTTCTTTTTGGCTCTCTGCAGGGCATTGTCCACGGATTTTGCTGATTTTCCGAGAATCTCTGCTATTTTTTGATAGTTGTTTCCGTCGATATAGAGCTGCACCACCGATTTTTCAAACTCACTCAGATGCCTCTCCATCGCTCTCTCAAGATCTGTCACGTTTTCCCGGTCAATCAGAATATCTTCCGGATTGATGAGTTTTGCCGGCTGCAGAGTCTCTGCCAGTGTCGGTCCCTTAGAATCTCCGTTATTTTGCGTGGGTTGATAAAACGATACATAGCTGTTCAAAGGTGAATTTTTCAGCCGATTAGCCCCCTTGATTACGTTATAGAGCTGATGTTCAATACAGGCACCGGCAAATCCAACAAACGATCCACGCCCCTGATGATCCACATCGTACTCACGAATCGCCTTGTACAGTGCAATCATTCCCTCCTGAATCAAATCATCGTTTTCACCGCCCATCAAATACAGCGTGCGGGCTTTTTTTCGAACCAGTGGCTTGTATTTCTCAAGAATATAGTCAACCGCGGCCTCTTCTCCCTTTTGGGCAAAGAGAAGTATTTCTTCATCCGTATACAGGGAATAATCTCTTGCCAATCACATTCCTCCTCCCTGACCGGATTTTTTTTCCATTCGCTGGCGCACAACTTCAAATGCCAAAACTCCTGCTGCGACAGATGCATTCAGTGAGTCGATGTCTCCCGCCATCGGAATCGAAGTGATATAATCACAGTGCTCCTTTACCAGACGGCTAACACCGTTTCCCTCGTTGCCGATCACCAGGCCAAGTGGCCCGGTAAGGTTATGACGATACATGACTTCACCGTCCATATCCGCGCACGCAAACCACAAGCCTCTCTCCTTGAGGGTCTCCATGACATTTACCAGATTGGGCACTTTCACCACGGGCGTATAGTGAATTGCTCCGGCCGATGCCTTGACCACTGTCGCTGTCAATCCCACCGCCCGTCGCTTCGGTATGATCACTCCGTGCGCCCCGGCCAGGTTGGCCGTTCGTATAATTGCGCCCAGATTGTGAGGATCTTCGATTCCATCCAACAAAAAAATAAAAGGATCCTCTCCTCGTTTTTCTGCCAGTGCAAAGATGTCTTCCATCTCACTGTATTCAAACGCTGACAGCTGGGCGATCACCCCCTGGTGATGCCCGGTCTCGCTCATATGGGCAAGACGGTCTGCGGATACGAAATCAACCAGTGTTCCCGTCTTTTTTGCCTCTCGCAAAATGGTAAGAACCGGTCCGTCTTTACATCCTTTTTTTACAAACAACCGCTCAATCAACTGTCCTGCGCGAAATGCCTCCAACACGCTATTGCGTCCTTCAATCCGCGTCTCATTGATTCTCTCTTCACTATCATCCTGATTTCTGCTCACTGTTTTATCCTCATTTCCATCGGTTTATCATCTATGCATATCGCTGATTATTCTACAACGGAATCTCCAGACTCTGTGCCGCATATTTTAACAGCTCCACGGCTCTGGCGGATTTTCCCTCCAGATACAGATAACCAAAGAGTGCCTCAAGCCCCGTCGCATTTCGGTAATCATGAATATCCGCATTTTTTGCCACAGAAGATGCCTTTGCATTGCGCCCCCTGTGAAAAACTGCCATCTCCTCTTCCGTGAGTTGATCCTGCATTGCCAGAACCAATCGCGCCTGTGATTTGGCATTTACCAGAGAGCTGGTATGGGAGTGCATCTTTTTTACCGGTCCTCCGGTTCGCTCCACGGTCAGGGTCCGCACCAAAATCTCAAAAACAGCATCTCCTAAATATGCCAGTTTCAGCGGAGCAATTCCCCTGACATCTCTGGTATCTGTCGGAAAAAAAGTATGTATTTCATTTAAAAGGTTTTCTGACTTGTCCATTGTCTATCTCTCATTTCTCATTTTTCGTGCTTTTTCCCCATGCGTCGACGACGCTGTTTTTTCGTCTTTATCTCGGACATCTGGGCGGCTGCCGCCTCTTGTCTCGCCTGTTGAAAGCTTCGGATCGTCTCATCCAGTCTGCGATACCGCTCTTCATCAGCCTCTTGTCTTTCGCGGAATAAAAAATCTAACTCTTTGCTTACCTGAACGGTAACTTGTCCCGCGATATCCGAGGTCAGATCTGTCGCATTGTCACGAATGGCATCTGACACAATCCGTCCAAGAATCATTTTGAACTTCTCCATCTTGTCGGACTCCCCTGTAAAATCATTTTCAACCACTCTTTTTTCAGATGGATATTGTATGATCTGGGTTCCGTGACCGGAAAAGGGATCACTGGAAGGATTACATTTTTGCTGTATCTCCTTGAGCGACAGCCCTTCATCCTTCCACCGCATGACTTCGCGAAAAAGTTCCATCTCTTCAGGACCATAGATTCGATGTCCCATTTTATTGCGCGGAATCTTCAAGGCGAGTTCCTCTTCCCAATAGCGCAGAACATGAGGTTCAACATGAAGTTCTTTTGCCGCATCCGATATTATGTAATAATTGGTTTCCATTGATTTACCTCCCTGGTTTCGTTTTTTTCATTATATCATGAGAAAAAAATCGAATTTTGGGAGATAATCACTGATTCCATCTTTCGTGCGACAAAATTACAGAAAAAAATCTATTCTTTGACATATTCCAGATTGGCAAACTTGGTATATTGTCCCAACCACTTTAACTCAACGGTACAGGTTGGACCATTACGCTGTTTTCCAATAATCAATTCCGTAATTCCCTTTTTGTTGGAAGCATCTTTGTTGTAATATTCATCCCGGTATAAAAACATCACAACATCGGCATCCTGCTCGATCGCTCCCGACTCTCGCAGATCGGATAAAATCGGGCGTTTATCCTCTCTTTTTTCCACCTCACGGCTCAACTGGGACAGTGCGACAACCGGACAATCCAATTCTCTGGCAAGCGCCTTCAGAGATCTTGAAATGTCCGAAATCTCCTGCTGTCGGGAAATATTTTTGTTCCTGCCGCCGCCTGACATGAGCTGGAGATAATCGATAATAATCAGCCCCAGGCCTTTTTCCATCTTAATCTTGCGGCACTTTGACCGGAGCTCCTGAATCGTAATTCCCGGTGTGTCATCAATCACAAGTGCGGATTCCCCCAAAATAATAGAGCTCTCTGTGATCTTCGCCCACTCATCATCCTCCAGCGATCCGGTGCGGATGTGCTGGGAATCCACTTTCGAATTCATCGAAATCAGACGCTTTGCCAACTGGATTTTGGACATCTCCAAACTAAAAATAGCCGTTGGCACATGATTGATCATCGCTACATATTCTGCGATATTGAGAGCGAATGCCGTCTTCCCCATCGACGGTCTCGCTGCGATCAGTATCAGATCCGATGCCTGTAATCCCGCAGTCCGGTAATCCAAATCGCGAAATCCGGTAGAAAGTCCCGTGACTGATCCTGTGTTCATGGCAGCGCTCTGTATATTTTCAAGCGTCTCCAGTGCAATCTGATTAATCGGAGTAAACTCCTCCGAAGTCGTGCGTCCCTGAACAAGCTCAAAGACCGAGCGCTCTGTGTCGTTCATCAGACCTTCCATATCTCCGGTATCCTGATAACATCGATTGGCGATATCCTCCGTCGCATGGATCAGCGAACGCAAAAACGCTTTTTCTGACACAATGTCTACGTAATGTTTGACATTGACCGATGTCGGCACAGCGCTCAGCAAGTTGCTGATAAACTCGACCCCGCTGACTTCCACCGGCGCCTGATTCTCTCTCAATTTTTCAGGGAGAGTCACCAAATCCACCGGACGTCCCTCCCGGTACAAATCCACCATCGCATGAAAGACCGTGCGAAAGCGGGAGTTATAAAAATCATCCTCGTTCAATTGCTCAGAAGCCAGCACGATCGCTTCCCGGTCCATCAGCATGGAACCGATCACCGCCTGCTCTGCCTCCTGATTATTGGGCATAACTCTTTTGATTACATTTTCATCCATCTTGAATCAGATTCCTTTTACAATAACCTTTAACTCTGCCTTTACTTCCGAATGAAGCTTAATCGGAACCATATAAGTCCCGACATTCTTGATCGGCTCTTTCAGATTCATCTTCTTTTTATCAATATCAAATCCCAACTGTTTTTTTGCTTCCTCTGAAATCTCTTTGGTCGACACGGAGCCAAACACTCTGCCATCCTGACCGGTCTTAATCGAGATCTCTATCGATTGTTTTTCAATCTCCGCGGCAAATTCCTTTGCGTCTGCCAAATTTTGTGCGGCAACCTTATCATCATTTTTTTTGCGGAGCTTTAAATCATTCATATTCTTGGATGTCGCCTCGATGCCCAAATTCTTTTTTAAGATAAAGTTTCTGGCATATCCATCATTGACATTCACAATCTCATCTTTTTTTCCGAGCGATTTAACATCTTCTAACAAGATCACTTTCATTAAATATCACCTTCTTCTTTCATTTTCGTCAACAACTGCTTGATCGTATCAACGGCTTCCTGCATGGTCTTTCCCGGAAGCTGGGCACCGGCACTCGCCATATGACCACCACCTCCCAGTTTTTCCATGATGATCTGTACATTCAGTTCATCAATTGAACGGGCACTGATATAGACCCGGTTATTGTATATGGTCAGCACGAACGATGCCTTAATTCCATTAATATCCAGCAATTCATCTGCCACTTTCGCCCCCACAACCGTAGGCGACTCACAGTTTTGGGCATTACACGGAGCAATTGCAAAGCACCCCATATAGACCTCTGTGTTCTGAATTGCTTCGGCACGAATCCGAAATTCTTCCATATCGGATCGGAACATTTTTCGAATGCGCAGAATATCTGCCCCATTACGACGCAAAAAGGCAACCGCCTCGAACGTTCTCACACCCGGTTTGTTCATAAAGTTATTCGTATCTACCATGATTCCGGAATAGAGTGCATCGGCCTCCAATGCTTTGAGTGGAATCTCTTCTCCCACGTATTGCAAAATTTCTGCCACCATCTCACAGGCAGAAGATGCAAACGGCTCCACATAGGACAAAGTAGGATTCTCAAAAAATTGATCCGACTGGCGATGATGATCAATCACGACAATGGATGACACCTTCGAAATCAGTTCCGGTGCGTCCGTATAAGATGGCCGGTTTACATCCACGACAATCAGCAGAACTCCCTTGCCGTCTCCGATGAATTCGAGGGCAGCCTCGCTCTTAACAAATAAATCATCCGGATAATCTTTGCTGTTGTTGAACAATTCCAATAAAGGCGCTAAAGATGTCGTCACCTGATTGACAACGATCTTGGCCGGCTTGTCCAATGCCCTGGCAATGGTATAAACACCGATGGCACTTCCGATCGCGTCCACATCCGGAAGAGAATGTCCCATCAGCACAATGCGGTCGGCTGACTCGATGGACTCACGGAGTGCATGCGCCTTGACGCGGGCCTTGACGCGCGTGCTCTTTTCCTGCTGTACGCTCTTTCCACCATAGTACTGAATCTTGTCCTTTGACTTTACAACGACCTGATCACCGCCACGTGCCAACGCCAGATCAATCGCACTGCGCGCATACTCCTGCTTTTTCGCAAAGGTGTCCATCTGTGTACCGATTCCAATACTGATGGTTACCGAAGAGTCCTCACCGGCATTGATGCTGCGGACCTCGTCCAAAATCGAAAACTTATCCTCCTGCATCTTCGTCAGATATTTATGTTGTACCATAAAAATGTATTTATCTTTTTCTAATTTGCGGATTACAGCATCGGACTGCATCATATATTTGTTGATTTTTCGATCGATCAGGGCAGTGAGAAGAGAACGTCTGACATCGTCTACGGTTCCCACTGTCTCCTCATAATTATCAATATAGAGCATACCAATATCCAGGCGCTGGTCATAGTTGTCCCTGAGAGCATATACAATCTCGGTCTCATCGTAGATAAAGAGCGCAAAGATCGTATCTCCGATTCCAATCTGTCCCACCGACTCCTGCACATCCTCCGGTGTCTGATCCACATCAATTCTCTGCAAAATCGCCTTGTAGTAAGTATCCTCCACCCGAAAATGCATCTCGCCATTCTCCTGCGTCGTCTCAGGGAAAGTCTGATCTGTCAGATAAGGGATCGCCTGCTGGATCGGATAGTTCTTTTTCAAATGCGGCGAAAAAATCTCATGAAATTGTTTGTTCTGCCACAGGCAATTTTTATCCGGTCCCAGAATCGCAACCGGAATATCCATTTCATCTGCCACGCTGTCAATCGATGCATGAAAACGCATGGCATAGTTGACAAGATCATGCAACAGGGCTCCTCTTTTAAAGAAATATAATATAATGGCAACCGCCAGATAGACCAGCACATAGGCGGTCATAATCCCACCGGCTTTCAGACTGATAAAATAGATCTGGACATTCATTACAATCAAAAGAATTCCCAGTAAAAGCGGCCATCTAAGATATGACTGAAGGGTACCGCGAATCTTATTCTCCGTCACGCCAAACACCTCCTTTAGTTTTAAAAAATAAGTCTCCGATTTTCATTATATCACGACTTATAATTCTTTACAAATGTAAAGTTGAAATCTGACCTAAAATCGTGTATGATAAAAGAGGATTTAGGAGAATACAGGGGAAAGCGAGGATTGATAGGGATGAGATGTAAAAAATGCGGGACAGAACTGCGAAGCGATGATGAATTCTGCTATCGATGCGGCGAGCGCACCGGTCCTCTACAGCGCTTATTTGCCAGTCGGGCAATTGTGGGAAGTTCCATTGCCATTTTCATTGTTCTGGTTGCGATTATACTTACTTTTTTACTGGTGAGCGGGCGGTTGAATCTCGGTGCGATCACTTCCAAAATTCACACTTCCACCACCAATCGCTCTGAAAAACTCAGCAAAACTCCGGATTCATCTGTCAGTCCGACTGCCATCAAGCCTTCGGATTCCGCTTCACCAAAAAAACAGGAGACTTCTGACAGTCCGTCTGCCATCACAGCCTTTGTTCCAAAGGATGTGACAAAGAGCGAAAAGAAAGCGATGAAAACTCTGACCGAAAAGATGAAACCATTTTTGGGATACAGCGCATCATTCTATGAAAACGGGAGCCACCGCTTTAAGTGGGACAATGTATCTGCCACCACAATGGCTATGTACAACGCTTATTTTGTCGATCGCTCGATTCAGTACGGCACAAAATACAAAACAGTTGAAAAAACAGTAAAAAAAGAGATGAAAGCTCTGTTCGGAGACAATGCCAAATACGATTTTACTTATGGCGGGTATTTCCCGGATTACGTGTTTGTAAAAACAAATGACACAATCGTCTACAATGCGGTTCGCGTTGTCGGAAAGTCACCGAGCATGAAAATCGACCACATCATCAACTACAAAGAAAACCGCTACCGGGTGATCGTCCGCGCCTGTCTGGTTTCCGATACCAACCCGGATAACAAAGGATACGAACAGGCCTATACCGTCTATGTTGACAAAGACGAAACTTCCGAATGCGGATATGTGATTCGAAAAATAAAACTATATAAGAAAAAAGATAAGGACATCGCCTAGGCGATGTCCTTATAAATGCAAAGAATTAATCCAAAGTGTATGGCATCAAAGCGATGTGACGTGCACGCTTAATTGCCAATGTCAAAGCTCTCTGATGTTTTGCACAGGTTCCGGTAATTCTTCTAGGAAGAATCTTACCTCTCTCTGACATAAATCTCTTTAATTTATTTGTATCTTTGTAATCGATGAAGTCATGCTCTTTATCTGCGCAGAATGCACATACTTTCTTTCTTCTGCGAGGGCCTCTTCTTCTAGCCGGAGCGTCGCCTCTTTCTTTATTATAAGCCATCACAAAACCTCCTTAATTGATGTTGTTAAATGGTAAACCATCTTCCAAGCCACTTGGAATGTCCATAAAATCATCATTCGCTGCTGCTGTCGGCTCTGGTGCTCCACCACCAAAACCACCATTGCCACCGCGCGATGCATTGGCATCGGCTGTGCTCTTGCGCTCTGCGAACTCAATTTCTTCTGCTATGATCTGGACACTGTAAACTTTCTCGCCATTCTTGTTTGTATAGTTGTCATTTTGCACCCGTCCCGTCAATAACATCCGGGATCCCTGCTTAAAATACTTCTCAACAAACTCTGCCTGCCTTCCAAAAGCAGTGCAGTTAAAAAAATCGGTGTCTGTGTCACCCTGACGGGAAAAACGACGGTTTACGGCAATGCTGAATCTGGCAATTGCCAATGAATTTTCACTCTGAGTATATCGAATCTCAGGGTCGCGGGTAAGATTACCCATCAAAATCACCTTATTCATGGAAGACTCCTCCTTATCTTATGCCTCCTGTTTCACGCATAAGTATCTGAGCACGTTGTCCATAATGCGAAGTCTCTGTTCCAATTCACCCGGTGTATCCGGCTCAGAATCGAACTGAATAAAGTAATAAAAGCCTTCACCCATCTTCTGAATCTCATAAGCAAGTTTTTTCTTGCCCCATTCATCGACGTTCGTAATCGTTCCGCCCAAAGCTGTGATATATTCTTTTGCTTTTTCGACGGTGGCATTTCTTACTTCGTCCTCAACTTTTGCACTAACAACTAAAGCTAATTCATACTTATTCATAGTTGCTTGCACCTCCTTTTGGTCTCTGGCTCTCTCATTCGGAAAGAAAGATTCCCTGAGAGAACAAGGATATTATGATTTTACATCACGGAACTTCATTCTATCACAAACAGAAAAAAATTGCAAGAACAATTCCATTCAATTAGCGATTTCACAAATCATACTGTTTCAATTGTTCCATGATCTCTTCACAGCCGTCAATATCAATATTATCGATGGCAAGGTATAGCTTATCGAGATTCTCTTTCATTTCATCCGGATATTGATACGATTTCATATCCTGCGCCACTTCTTCCATCCCATCCATATCCAGCTCGTCACATGCCTCTGCCAATCGTCCTGACAACTCATCAAAAATTTCCTGTGTGATTGGCATGAGCTCTTTTTCATCCTCTTCTTCTTCAAAGTATTTTGACAGCTTATCCAAGAGCTCCCGGTACATGGAAAGCATTTTTTCGTGATTGGCATGTATCACGTCTAAATTCAGTTCAATCGATGCCCTCTCGAGCAGCTCAGCGATGTCTCCCAGTTCCATACCACCAATCTGTCTGGAACTGCTCTTGAGTGCATGCACTTTTGTTTTGTAAGCACCCCAATCTTCTTCCTCATAGACTTTCTTTATGTTTTCATAATCACTGCCGCCCATTTTGTAATACTGTTCAACGATCTGCTCGTACAAATTAAAAGAACCGATCTTATCAATGACACTCGCTGTATCTAAGCCATCATATTGCGGCATCTCTCTTGCCTCTTCCGGGACATCCTCCACCCCTGTTCTGGCAAGAATCTTGTCTTTTGGCAGCCACTGTTTCACTTTTTCAACCAAATCGCGTATATCGATTGGCTTGGCAACAAAATCGTTCATCCCTGCACTCGCAAACAGATTTCTGGCATCCTCCATAACATTGGCAGATACTGCCAGAATCGGCAGTTCGTCTTCTTTCGCAATCGTATCTCTTATGATCCCGGCCGCCTCAACACCATCCATCTCCGGCATCATATGATCCATAAGAACCAAATCATATTCGTTCTTTTGAATCTTTTCAATCGCCTGGACACCACTTTGTGCACTATCACAATTTGCTTTTATCGGCGCCAAGAATCCCTTAACTACCATGATATTTACTTCGTTGTCATCGACTACAAGAATCTTCGCATCCGGTGCCTCAAAATCGATCACATAGGAATTGTCTTTTTTCTCATATGACTCTTCAACATTCTTATCGTTCAATACAGTGACCATGTTCATCGTTGTCTGAGGCCGCATCATAATCCTTATATTTGGATGATCCGGCTTATATTCAGAGGCAAACTCCGTAAGAATGACAATCCGGCAGTTTTCATTTTCTTCGATTCGTCTGCGGACATTGTCATCATACCGTTTCTGATCTATAAAAATAAATTCGTGCTTGCCGGTCGGAGTGTACTCATCCAGGGATCGGATAATCTTCGCCTCGACAGACAGCTGTCTCAACTCTGCCTCAAACATGTCTGTCTTGCCGGATTTTTCATCAATGCAATACGCCATTTTGTTTTCGGCATCCTCTACTACCAGATCTTTGGTATCATCCACAACAATCTGTGGAATCATAAAATAAAAATCAGAACCTTTTCCGTATTCACTCGTCACCCCGATGCTTCCGCCCATTGCCTCACAAAGACGCTGCGATATCGCCAGGCCAAGTCCGGTCCCCTCCACGGACCTGTTTCGCTTGGAGTCCACCTGCTGGAAACTCTTGAACAGCTTATTCATATCCTCTTCTTTAATCCCCGCACCGGTATCAACCACATGATAAGTCAATACCACTTTATCCTCCGACTGCTTCTCACAGGAAATGTCAATATGGACAACCCCTTTGTTCGTGAATTTTATGGCATTGTTTACAAGATTAATAAGCACCTGTCGGATGCGCTGTGCATCACCATGTAACTTATGCGGTATATTCGGATCTACCTTTACGAACAATTCAAGTTCTTTATCCCCAATCCTTGTCATGAGAATATTGGCAATGTCCTTGATCTCAGCCAAGGGTTCGTAATCATCCGGGATGATTTCCATCTTTCCTGCCTCTATCTTTGAAAAATCAAGAATATCATTGATAATATTCAACAAACTCTTGCCGGAGCGCTGAATTTGGGAGAGACAATCTGCGACATGATCCGGAAGTTCTTCTCTGAGGGCAATCTCCGCCATTCCAATTACCGCATTCATCGGTGTCCGTATCTCGTGCGACATATTGGCGAGGAAATCGGATTTCATCTTCGCTGCACGCTCCAATTCATCATTGGCTTTTTGCATGATCCGGATCTGATTCATCGACTCCGTTGTATCATGCAGAATATAGATCGTAGCCAATACTCTTTCATTTTTCGATACAACGTTCTCTCTCAATTTAAAATAGATATTCTGTCCTTCCTTCTCGTAGACAAGAAGATCTGCCTCTCTCTCACTTCCCATTTCCGCCGCCCATGACTCAAACCGGCTCTTCTCTTCAAAACTCTTGACAACGTCTTCTTCGATATTGTTTTTTACGATTTCATTCATGTGAATCAGATCATCGTACTGATTATACAAGATAAATCCATCCGACATCTCATTTGCAAAATGCATAAGTGCCCAATAACGGAGTTTCGCATTCGCATAAAGGTTGAAATAATAAAATCCCAGAAACCAGATGAGATTGATTGCGATTGTCGGAATCCAGACAGGTAAATTCTCCTTATAGACAAACACTTCAAAGGCAGAGAGCAAGATTTGCAAGGCAATTAAAATATAGTACCGGTTGCGTAAGAATCGAGCCGATTTTACACAATTGATAATGGAAATCGTTATGATCGCCAAAAAACAGATGGCCGATGCAAACCAATAGGAATTAAAGCTCCACAAAAGAGAATCCGACCGGTTCCCCTGTGCAATCCACCAGATATCTCCAAACAAGATATGTTTTCTAAATCTCAGCACATTGCCATTCAAAATCAGAATCGTCTGATAAATGCAAAGCAGTACAATCGGAATATAGTACCATGCAAAAAAACGACGTCTTCCAGCAAAAGCAATTGCTGAAAAAACGCCAAAAAACAGCCATGCATGACACACATAATACGCAGTCAGCACCGGCTTTACACTATGAATCTTATTGCTCCCAAGAAGCATAACACAGATGATATCGCATATGACAACGAGGGCTGTCGCAAAAATATATCCGAGGTTTCGCCTTTTTAACCGAATCGCTAACACCAAAGATGCAAATGACACAAATGCCAAAATAATAAAGACATCCCTCACTACCATACAACTCCAACCTCTCTTATCCTATCTTATTTTACTTTGCTCAATAAATCTTCATCAAAGGTGCCCTTAAACGTATCTGCCACATCTTTGGTGGCCTCTTTAAATTCCGCAAGATCCGGATTGGTAACGGTCATTCCTTTGTTCTCCAGTTCCTTTATATAATCCTCTGTCTGCTTTTTTACAAGCTTTCGATTCTCTTCCTGGGCTTTCTTAATTGCCTCTTCCATGACTTTTTGATCCTCTTCGGATATGTCATCCCAATCATCCTGCCCAATGACAAACAACATAACATCGTAGCTGTGATTGGTAATCGAAAGATATTTTTGCACTTCATAGAGATTATTGTTGAGTATGACAGGCACCGGATTTTCCTGCGCATCAAAATCGCCTTTTTTCAGCGCATCATATAATTCAGTAAATTCCAGAACCTTCGGTTTCGCTCCCAAGGCCAGCATCGTCTGCATCACAACCTGATTCTCCGGTATGCGAATCACCAGTCCGTCCATATCTGCCACTGAATTAACCGCTTTATTGGATGTGGTCACACATCGGAAACCATTGTCATAATGTCCGAGAACTTTAATGTTGTAATCCTCAAGCTCCTGTTCTGCCTGCTTCTCAACATCTCCATCCACAAATTCCCATGCTTTTTCAAAATTTTCGAACAGAAATGGCAGTGCCGATATCCCAACATTCGCTGAATAACTGGAAAAATTGCCGGCCGATGAAGCAGTAATATCCACTTTTCCATCATCATTTACAATCGAACTGATCAGATCCGCATCCGAGCCGAGCTCTCCATCCGCGTGAATCTCAATCGTCACTCTTCCCTCTGTTCCCTTCTCAACTTCTTCCTTGAACATCTGCGTCGCCACAACTCTGGGATCACTTTCCCCCGTAGAAAAACCCGCTTTTAATACGACTTTTTCTCCGCTTCCACCGGATGACGAACCACATCCGCTCACACTCGTCCCCAGAAACACGACAAGTCCAACTGCAACAATCCTCTTTAGTCCACTCATTTTCATATAATTCATCCTCCTCACCAGTATAATGATGAAAACTACATTTCTTTTCCTTACTGTATATTATACTGGTTTTTGAACATTTATCAACCACTTAATCAAGATTCATCCAGCGAATGTGATTTGTGAACCGTAACCGTCTCATCATAACAGGAAAAAATATCATCCACATATTTTTGATCCATCTTCGGAGTGACCAGACTTACAATGGGAACGACCACCAGTCCCGCGATCATAGCGAGCGCTCCTGCGTTGATCGGAGAGGCAATAAACTTAATAAACACATTGGCCACCGTTATCCCAACTCCCACAACAAAACTCGCCCACACGGAAATCCTCGTGACGCGTTTTGAGTACAGACCATACATAAACGGTGCCAGAAACGCTCCCGCCAAAGCTCCCCATGAGATTCCCATCAGCTGCGCGATAAAGGTCGGTGGATTGAGTGCCAGCACGACCGATACAACGATAAACGCACCGACTAAAATCCGCATCACAATCAGCTGTGTTTTCTCATTCATATCCTTTGCCAGAGAAAACTTGAGAAAATCCAATGTCAATGTCGAGCTAGATGTCAAAACCAGAGAAGACAGCGTAGACATGGAAGCCGAGAGCACCAATACAATTACGATACCGATCAGAAGATCCGGCAGCGTAGACAACATCTGTGGCACAATCGAATCATACGCAATGCTGCCATCCGGTGTATAGATTGCCGGACTGTCAAACAAATGGCCAAATCCACCGAGAAAATAGCATCCACCAGAGACTACTATGGCAAAAAATGTCGAAATAATCGTTCCGGTCTTGACCGCCTTCTCATCTTTGATGGCATAAAATTTATGTACCATCTGCGGCAGTCCCCATGTTCCCAGAGAAGTGAGCACGATTACCCCCAAAAGATTGAGCGGATCCGGGCCAAAAAAACTTGCAAACAATCCCTGACTTCCCTGAAGTGCAGGCACCACATTCTCAGCCGGGATCAGAGACAGCTTTTTGATGGCAGCAAGAAAACCGCCCTGTCCATTGAGAACCGCTACAATAACGGCACAGATTCCGAAAAGCATCACGATGCCCTGAATAAAATCATTGAGCGCAGTCGCCATATAGCCACCGGCTATGACGTACACACCGGTCAGGAGCGCCATCACAACGATGCACACCTTGTAATCGATGTTGAATGCCATACCAAACAGCCGCGACAACCCATTGTAGATCGATGCCGTATAGGGAACCAGAAAGACAAAGGCAATCACCGATCCCAGTACCCTGAGCGATGCCGAATCATATCGTTTTCCAAAAAACTCCGGCATCGTTCTCGCCTCAAGCTTCTGCGTCATGACACGTGTTCTTCTGCCCAGAACCAGCCACGCCAAAAGGCTTCCGATAAAAGCGTTGCCCAGCCCGATCCAGGTAGATGAAAGACCATAGCGCCATCCAAACTGTCCTGCATATCCCACAAAGACAACCGATGAAAAATAGGAGGTACCAAAAGCAAAGGCCGTGAGCCACGGCCCCACTCCTCGTCCTCCTAAGACAAAATCGTTGACATTTGTTGCATTCTTCCTTGAATAAAATCCGACGCCAATCATGACAGCAAAGAAAATGATCAGCATACATAACTTACCTACCATGGTGTTCTCTCTCTTTCTATTTTGTTTTTTATCCCATCCCTTTTTTTCCTTTTATAGAGTAACACCATAAAAATTAGATGTCAATATCCACGTACCTTCTCAAGCAGTTCCGATATCTTTGACGCACTCTTGTCTCCCGGCTGTTTTTCCACCCCGGTGAGCACATCAATGTAATCCGGATGAAGCGCTTCCCGGATGCCTCTCACATTGTCCGCTGTAATTCCACCGCCAAGAATGACCGGTTTTGTCAATGTTTGCAGAATCTGTGCCAGATCAAGGATATCGACTCTCTCACTGATACTTCCACCGCCCTTTGCTGCATTTTCTGCCTGTCTGCTGTCCAAAAGAATTGCTGCGATCTCCGAGTTTTGTATGAGATCAAAAATTGTTTTCCAGTCATCCGTCCCAAACATCTTCTCTCTGTCGTGCGCCTTTAGAGGAATGCTTCGAATCACCGGTATACCATCCTCTGCCAGCGCCCTCGCAATGGCAGAGGATTCCTCAAATGTCTCTGTATAGTGAAGCTGCACGATATCCGGCCGACACTGTTCTACCAGATTTGTGACTTTTTCAAAATCCCCTCCTGTCACCATTACAATGCGGATGTCACTTGTTTTTATCTCTTTTTTCGTCTTGCAAAGAAGTTCTTTTGCCTGACTCACTGTCTGATTCCATGGCACATCAACCGGATATTCTACCACCACACCTGCCAGATCCACTCCGAGCCGGGCACACATCACAACATCCTCCGGCTTGGTCAGACCGCAGATTTTAACTCCTGTTTTGGAAATCATCCTGCGATAGGCTTCGAATACCGAATCCTCCTTTAGGATGGTGGTTCCAACGAGTGCCCCATATGCTCCTTCCCGTATCACCTGACGGATCTGCTCTGCATTCTGAATGGAGCTCTCGCTAATGATCAGACTTCTCTCCGGTGCATCTTTTAACAATTCGCGCGTGAGACAGATCGTCCCATCATCTCTCTCAAGCTGTATAATATCACGGTTATTGATTCCAATCAGCTTTGCCCCAAGTTCCTGCGCCCACATCATCTCCTCTTTGTTATGTGTCTCGACAAAGGGCAACAACCCAAGCTGCAGAGCCTCCTGGTAGAATTCATGCAAGCTTTGTCTTCCAAGGCAGGAATACATCAGAAGAATCGCACTTGCCCCTGCCTCTACCGTCTCAACCAGATCGTCCCGGCTCTTTACAAAATCTTTTCTGAGCACCGGGACACTGACCGTATCACATATGTTTTTTAGAATTTCCAAAGAGCCATGAAACTCTGTTTCCTCTGTGACCACCGACAAAACCGGAGCGCCGGCTCTCTCCAGTTCTTTGGCCACTGCCACCGGATCCCGCCCCCTCATAAGGTCTCCCTCTTTTGGCGAAAAACATTTGATGTCCGGAATCACAGGCATCACATTTGTGTTATCTGTCTTTTCCAACGCAAGATAAAAATCCTCACCGGTAAACATATCTGATTTCCTTTCTGCAAAATCCCATCACTTTTTGAATTCATTGGATCTTTTCTTCAGCAATTCAAGTGTCTCCAATGCTTTTCCACTATCGATAATATCCGCAACTTTGTGAATTCCATCCTCAAAATCAACCGCCTTGTCGCCCACGATCAAGGTGCCGGCAGCGTTTAGCAGAACAGCGTCTCTTTGCGCTCCCTTGATTTTCCCCTCAAAGACGCCCCGGATGATCGATGCGTTTACCTCCGGTGTTCCGGTCTTGATTTCTTCTAACGAGCACCGACGAAGTCCAAAATCTTCCGGTTCAATCTCATAGTTCTCCAGCTTGCCGTCTTTCAGCTCCAAAATGCGCGTTTTCCCGAGCAGAGAGATTTCATCCAATCCATCGAGTCCGTGAACAAACATCGCTTTGGTATATCCCAATTCCATCGCAACGTGCGCAACCTGATCCAACAATTCCGGTTTATAAGTTCCTAAAAGATGTCTCGGTGCAAAGGCCGGATTGATCAGCGGTCCGATGATGGTGTAGAAAATCGTCTTGATTCCCAGCGCAGATTCCGGTGGCAGAACCTTGCACATAACCGGATGAAAGAGCGGTGCATAAATAAATGCTATGTTGATATCCTCAATGAGCTCCTCTGCCTGCTCAGCGGTCAACTCAATATTGATCCCCAGCGCCTCCAATACATCGGCACTCCCCGACAGGCTGGAGATCGACCGGCTTCCGTGCTTGGCGATCGGAATTCCCGCTGCCGCTGATATGAGCGCTGTCGCAGTGGAAATATTGTAGGTACTCAGACCTCCGCCCGTACCACAGGTATCCATCATCTCGGCACTCACATTTGGCCGGATCGGTATACAATTCTCCCGCATCGCTTTTGCCGTATACGTAATCTCTTCCAATGTCGGCCCCTTCATGGACAGTGCCACTAAAAATCCCGAAATCTGTCCATCCGTCAGCTTATCATCCCGGATGTCTTGGATGACCTCAAATACTTCCTCTTCATTCAAATCTTCACGGTTTGTCAGTTTCTGCAGAATGTCCTTAATCATATTGTCTGCCTCCTATTCTTGTTTTTTGTTTTTATTGCGATGTACAAGTTGAAGGACAGAAAAAAATCCTGTCCCAAAACGCTGGGACAGGAATCATCGTCAAATCATTTCCTGCGGTGCCACCCGGCTTGATGTGAAATCTCACATCCACTCATCGCATACTAACATATGCTGACTTTTGTTCACGAAGTGTCCTCTCCGTCTCACATACTTTTATCCTCCGGGATAATTTCTGCTCGCCCTCAGAAGTCCATTCAGCTCTACTGTCACTATCGCATTTCCACCATCGGCGACTCTCTGTCAGAAACCCATAAAACCTACTTACTCTTCTTCAACGGTTTCCAATAGTATACCATTTCTTCTTTGGACTGTCAAGAATGGTTCAGGAAGTAACGTCCGCTGAAAGACAACTGTCCGGAATCTGTGGATACATTTCCTTTAATGTCTCCATATGACATACATGATAACCAAATCTGCTGTACACATCACTCACGGAACTCGTCTCTGTCATTCTTCCGGTCTCAAGAACCGCGATCGGGTTCTGAACTGCGGTGTTCAGTGACTCCTCACCCTCTAAAATCAGTACAACCTTATAATCACAATAAGGATCGTCTGCATCCAAATGCGGGTCATATACTATATAAAGATAATAGCCGATAAGTCTCCCCTGGACATCGACAGAATAAATCGATGAATACAAATTACGGTTTCCATTCTCATCAAAACCATTTAAGTCCAAAATCGTATTCCACTCATCAATCCGTCTCTCTCTCTCCTGTGCTGCCTGCCTCTCCTCATATGCTTTATCTTCTGCCTCTTTTTGAGCCTGCTCTTCATAACTCAGATATGTGCCGCCCGCTGCCATAAGGTCCAGAAATTCCTTCTTCGTGCCCGGATTCGGTCCGTCACCGCACCAGTATGTATACAGCGCATCGGTATATAATCTGAGCCAGCTTGCCGTCTCGGAAATCTCTCCTTTCTTGATTGAATAACCGGTCACTTTTTGCCACTTCATATAACCGCTCATCACCGGTTTTATCTGCGTCTTGATTAATTTTTTTGCCACTGCGGTTTTTTGGGTTCCATAATACCCTCCGACTCTAAAACCACCCCAGGCACCGTGACAGTTCCAGTTAATCCCCTCTCTTACGTGCGCATTATTTGAAGACAATATCTCATAATCGGTACCGTAATATTTTTTAAATTCCGGATCGTAAACCTCAATCAGAAGAGAGGCATGGGAATTTGGCACTTTTTTCCCCCGAATTTTTGTCCATCCACTTCCATAGGCAGGTGAGCTCAGACTATAGGTAGCTTTTACACAAAGAAGCATCTGGCAGATCCGATATGAATAGTTTTTCAGATCTTCACACACACCCGTTAAACGATTGCCATGAGCCGCATAAGAAAAAATCGACCGGTATTTTGACGTGTTGCTCGTTTTAAAGCTCCATCCACCACAGTTATCAACCAACAGATCCACCTTCTGGTCGGAGAGCATTTTATTGAACCTCTCCGGCCGGTCTCTTTTAAATTTGTATTCAATGTATTTATTAAAATCGTAGTGGAGCGATGCATTGAGTTCCAGCTTCCAATACTTTCCCTCCTTGTACATCCCACTGTCTAAACTCTCGCTCATCCGGGTCACATCGACCCCCTGGTAGAGCGCACATTTTTGCAGTTTTTTTTCAAAGTCTGTCAGGTTTTTTCCGGCTTTTTTTCCCTTTGACTTAAGACAGATATAAGTTGTTATCTGCTTTTTGCTGCTGTACCCCTTGGCACCGTATTTCAGAATCATCTGATAGACCTTTTTCGGTGTTGTCTTTTGGATGTTCACACTTTTGTACACATCCTTTGCCTCTGCCATCTGTGGCAGAAGCAAAAAGGAGCACAACAATAGCAGTACCGCAAAACACCCCATATGCCAAACTTTTGAAGAAAAAAAACGTTTTTTCATATCCTTCCCTCCGGGATCATTTTGTGATCTTTATCTTCTTTACCGCACTCCACTTGCCAAAGACTTTTGTTGACCCCTGCTTTTTCCATGCGCGGACACGGATATAGTAGGTCTTTCCCTTTTTACATTTTTTCAGTGTGAGCTTTGCCGCCTTCACACTCTTGTTCTTTGCCGATTTCCATTTTTTATTCTGTGCATACTGTACCTGATAGCCCTTTGCTCCGGAAACCTTCTTCCATGTGAGGGCAAGTTTTCTTCCTTTTTTATTTTTTGCCTGCAGGTTCTTTACCTTGGCTGGTTTTTTCGCTGTTTGGTCTGTCGATGCTGTCGTCTCTGTCTTGTCCGCACTGGTCTGACCGGCACCTGCGACAGGGGTAGTGGAAGCGGCAGAACCGGAATCCGGTGACGTAACTGTCGCAGGTGCGACAGTAGGAGATGGAGACGGAGTCTGTGTATTCTGACCGGATTCTCCCGGATTTCCCGGATCCTCCTCACCACTTGTCTCTTCTACAGAGGACAATCCCATATCCATCACGGCATAATCCGAACAGTGATCCATTTTTACCCTCATGAATCCGTTTTCATCCACTTTCGTCAACTCAACAAATTCCAGCTTTTCATCGGAAGTGATCTGATAATAGGCAAGAGTACGTCCGATATACTCCTGCGGCATCGCAATCTGTACCGTTGGTGAGCCGGGCAGAATTCCTTCATAGTTGAACGCGAACTCAGACACAAAACCGGTGCGGTCTGTATAGGCCTTCATGTGCTCTGCCACCTCATCTTCATTCGTGTTCACCGTCACACCAAAGTCATAACTCTCCTTTCCCTCAATCAGGGACATCGTCCCCTGTGGGAAGGTAAACGAAACCTGATCACTTACCTTGATGATCACCGGCTCTTCCTCGTTTTTCTTCGCCAGATCACTCATTTCCTGTGCTGTGAGCACGGTATCATTTTCCGGCAGACGCTCTACATAAGCGCTGTTTTCATCTACCACATCCGGAACTACATTCTGTATCTCTCCCGCATAAGTTGCCGTCACAGTGCAGAGACCGTCATAGCCGACATAGGGATAGGATGCATATTCTGTGATCGTGGTATATTCTTTCTCCTGTTCCAGTGAATAGGCAATCAGGTCTCCCATTTTCTTTCCGCCCGGTGTATAGGCAAAGTCATCTCTTGTCTTACCGGACAGCGCCATGGAAAATGACCAGTCCTCTGCCGCCTCATCCACCTCAAAAGAAACCGTATAATCCTCTTTTCCGATCCGATTCTGTCGCTTTCCTGTCTTGAGGTTGTCCTTTACCTCTGCTTTCAGTGTTACATGACCGATTTTTTCTCCGGTACGATCCAGTACCGAGAGTCCAATCTCCTCTTCCCCCATCCATTTCCAGTAGCTTTGTGATTGGTTCTCGACGTATTCCTCATACTCGCTGTCATAGTGCCATGTGTTTGTATAACATCCGGACTCCCATGGGCGGACGGTCAAAAACAACTGGTGGTAGTCTGCCTCATAATAATCCTCTTCGGCAGGGATGTTCCAAGTCATAGGGGCATATCCCGCATTGTCTGTCAGATAGTAACCCGACTCTACCCATCCGCCGGAAGCCTCAAATCCATGATCCGCCCAATAGTTGATGCTATCTTCCGGTTCACAGTAGTCATAGCCGGGTACAATCAGCCCCTTAGCCCACTCAGTCTGCGGATATTTTTCCGTCTCATCGACCTGAAAAGTGAACTCAATCCCGGCAATCGGTTTTCCCGATTGGGACACTGCTCTTCCCTGGAGCAGATACCCCATACGGCTGTAGTTCCAAGTGACCATCTCCTCCTGCTCGCCCTCATAGTGCTCCTCGGCCCGCACCGTTCCACCGGGAACGATCATGGTGATGGTGAGTGCCATTGCCAAAATACCCGCTCCCAGCCGTCTTGCGGCTTCTCTCCTTCTTTTCATCTGGATCCTCCTCTGTTTTTTTCTGTGCTAGTTTTCCTAGCGATACCTTTTCTCTATCGTATCACAGAGGACTTTTCCATTTCAACATCTAAAAATGACATGAAACGTCTAATTCTTACATGAACCTTCCGAAACAGAGAAAATGTCTCCCAGTATTCCTATCATATCCACACACAGTTTCCCATTTACGACTTCAAAACTGATGCGTCCATTTCTCATTATACCGCAGCTTCACATTCTTATTTTCTGTCAGGTCGTATATCTCAAAATCGTCTAAGAGTTCTGTAAAATACGGAACGGTCTGATCGTTTTTTTTTACCTTGAGGTTATCAAATCTCACATAGGAAAAAGAGGTTCCGAGGCCTATGCGCCCTGCACGGACCGGTTCAGGGTCGTCATACCGGGCAACCAGATGCCCTCCGACATATGCGCATATCCGGTTCTTTTC
Organism: uncultured Eubacteriales bacterium; assembly: GCA_900319095.1. Lineage (GTDB taxonomy): Bacteria > Bacillota > Clostridia > Lachnospirales > Lachnospiraceae > Eubacterium_F. Next base: position 24,508 of record ONNE01000094.1, read on the forward strand.
CCCGGACAGACAAAGCGTATTCCACACATTTTTGCCTGTATGAAAACCATCTTCCACCGTCAACAGGCCTGTTTTTTTAACCTCCTTCTTTCGATAGAGCTTCCACTCTCCACAGCTTGACACCGCAAAGGTATAACCGGAGCTTTCTGTCATGTGGTGCGAAGCACCGGTCTGCCGAATCGAAATCGCCGCATATGGGTCATCCTCTCCACTGTTTTCTTCGAACATCACATCAATCGATGCCGTGTAATTCATCCATCGCATATCTCCCAGGATTACAAATGGATCCCCCGGATTCCATGCGGTCCCCTTTCCGGTTGCCTTTTTATCCAGCTGCTGCCTGAGAACGTAATTTCCATCGGAGGCTCTTATGTGGTATTTTAGAGTCGGGAATTCTTCCAAAGAATGAGAATGCGAATGATCGCTATGGAAACCACATAAAAGTGATATAAGATTATATTGAAGAAAATTATATGCGGGATCTTCCACTCGATGAACTGTGCAGGCAAATTTGTGTAACTCCACAGCATCTATGCCGTATTTTTCGAAAAGAAACCGGAATGTCCCCGAGACAATTTCGAAGTTCTGTCAGGGCTGGCGGGAAGAATTTAAACTTGTGAATCCAAATTCAGCCGGCTCTCTTTTATTCTCCCGAACATTTCAACCGCCTTTTTATAATAAAAATGCTCCGCATTTTTCATGCAATCCTCAAGTTCCACTCCTTCTGACACAGATAGCATTGATACAATCCCGCATTCGGACAGCTTTTCATATCCCTCTCCCAGACTGCCGCAGAGGGCAATGACAGGAATATCATTTTCCAGCCCTCTTTTTCCAACTCCAGAGAGCACCTTGCCATTAACACTCTGGCCATCCGCTCTTCCCTCACCGGTTATAATATAATCCGCAGCTCTAATGATGTCATCAAATTTTATTATATCCAGCACTGTTTCGACTCCTGATTTCATTTTTGCATGAAAAAATACACTGAGGGCAGCACCCATTCCACCGGCTGCACCACTCCCGGTGATTTGATCGGGATCGATTCCAAATTCCTTTCTTATTACATCACGATAGTTCTGCATCCCCATCTCTAACCTTAGAAGTTCCTCATCCGAAGCTCCTTTTTGTCTGCCATAAGTATAGGTTGCACCGTTTGTTCCGCATAACGGATTGGTGACATCGCACATAACCGTAAATTTTGTTCTGCGCGCCTTTGGAAACATTCCGGACACATCGATATTCGCAACCTTTTCTAGATCAATGCCTTTGCCTTCCAACTCCCGCCCGGCCTTATCCAAAAATTTTACCCCCAGTGCATTGGCAAACCCCATCCCGCCATCATTGGTAGCAGAGCCACCGATGGCAAGCAGGATTTCATCTGCACCATTTTCCAGAGCATCTCTCACAAGCTCCCCCGTCCCATAAGATGAAGTATACAAAGGATTTCTTTTTTCTTTGGGTACCAGCGGCAGACCGGAGGCCTGTGCCATCTCAATCACTGCGATTCGATTCTGTGTCATGCCATAGTATCCGCGAATTACTTTCATCAGCGGATCGTGGACATTGACTGATATTTTTTTACCGCCCAGTTCATAGAGAATGGCATCCATTGTGCCCTCTCCCCCATCAGCCATTCGTTTTCTTACCGTTTCACAATCGCCAAACACTTCCCTGGCCGCTCGCTGAAGCAATTCACCCGTCTGTTCGCTCGAGAGTGTTCCTTTAAACGAGTCTGAAGCAAATACAAATTTCATGGTTGAAAAATCCTCCCTGGCTCTCTACCTCTTATTTCTCCGTAATGGTTGTCAGTGGAATTTGCTCCAAGTCCCAACTACTGTCGGGATGAATCGTGATCAGCTCCGCCCCTCGCTGTTTTGTCGAGAGATGCAAGACTCTCTGTATCATGATTACCGTAGGTAAATGCCCACGGGATGCCGGTATTCCGCATAAACGCCGCGAACTGCTGAACAGGTGCGGAATTATTCAGCGACATCGACATGATTCCCAGCGGAAAACAAAGATCCCCTGTGACGATTACCAGATCCGGATGTGTATGCTCGATTTCGGCATAACAAGCCTTGAGCGCTTTCATATAAAAACAACGGTATTTCAACCATTGCCATGTTGGATAAAAAATTCTCCGTAAGTTCAGCGGATTTTGAGTTGCCAAACACATAAAAACTCAGTTCCGATCCGACAAACACAAACAGCGCACCAGTCAGAAGTGCGATAGAATTGAAAAGACGTTTCGTATACTTATCCGCCAGTGCCCGAAGATACATAAATGCTGCATATGTCCGTAGGCGCTGCCTCCACATGAGCTTCTTAGTCAATCTCAACTCTTGCGCGTCTCCTACATTTCGCCATGCAAGTACCTGTTCTTCGGTGTAGCCGGCAAGCTGTGCCATTTTTACAAGTTGTCCATATTCTTCCAATAGCATGTCCGTTGCTTCACCCTCCGAAGCATTCTTACACAGTTCATGATATTTTTCATCAAGTGCTGAACGAATCTTCTCCTGCGCCTCACTGACTTCAGTCGAATAAGCTATATCTTCAAACATCCATTCAACAAGCGGATCTGTCCGTTTTTGCATGCTCTGGTCCCCTCTCATTTCCGGTCTTTTCGTATCTCGTTTTAATATCCAAATCAGGAACCAGCCCTAAAAAAAGGGAGACTTCTTCCAAAAAACAGCAATCATGAATCGAAAAACTGACGACCGTCTCCGGTTACAAGCCTATCTGTTTTCGGATACTCATAAATACCGGAATTTTCAGAATTCGATGCGAGGTAGTCTGCAAATTTTGCAGCATACCATTTTGCCATGGCAAGGTTATGCATACTGTAATTACCACAATTCTCCGCTGTTGCCCCAGGGACATCCTCTGCATTCTTAACAGATTGGAATGCTCTCAATATCAGTTCATATATCTCCCTCGGAGAGCGGTTTCCTTTAAGTATAAGGTAAAAACCTGTCAGGCATCCCATCGGTCCCCAGTAAATGACCTCGTTTTTCCAGTCCGGATCATTCCTAAGAAAAGTAGCTATGATATGCTCGAGGGAGTGCATTGCAGCGACATCGACTGCCGGCTCGGTGTTTGGTTTTGTGACTCTGATGTCATAAGTTGTTACCATATTGTCACCCACTGTATCTACTCTGCTGGTAAATATCCCCGGCACAATTTTGGTATGGTCAACACTAAAGCTTGGTATCAAATCCATATTAAAACCTCCTTTTAAATTTGAAAAAAATTAACGCATCGCGATTATAACATCCTTTGGTGGGCAATGTCAATACAGCTCTGTCGCATCCTTTTCCCATAAGTTTTTGGCAATTCTTTCGGCACGATCATGAAATATCCGGTCATGACAAAACAAATCCAAAAACGTTCTCAATAAATTTTGCATTTTCAATTTTTCTTCCAAATCCGATTCTCGATTTTCCCGTAACTTGAGCATTGCTCCCAGTGTCCAGATGCAAATGTTTTCTGTTTTTTCAATCTCTATGAGTTGTGACTCTTCGGTGCGAATTGCTGCTGCAATTTCTGTCTTCAAAAAATAGAGTTCCGGCAGTTTTGCGAGATAATGTTCTGCCATACTATGGTCTCCATTGTAATGACAGGTGAGTGCCAGAATCCGAAGTACATCCAGTTTGATTTCATCGTCTGTTGTACTGTTCAACAAACTCTCTCCAATTTCAATTTTCTCATCCATTCTATTGTCAGGAATAACCATCATCAGACAATTGAGTAGTACTTCATTATTCGGATATTTTTTTAATGCATCCCGATAAAATGCCTCTGCTTTTTCAGATTCTTTTCTAATTGAGACAGATTTCTTTACGAGTTCATCAACCTCCTCATCTATACGCTGTCTGTCATAATTCAACAGATTATCTATGGTAGTATGAAAAAAAATTGCCAGCCTTGGAAGCATATCAATGTCCGGACTTGAAACTCCTGTTTCCCATTTACTGACCGCCTGGGATGATATATCCAAATATTCTGCCAACTGCTCCTGTGTAAGGTTCTTTTCTCTCCGTAAAGATTTTATTTTTTCTCCTATCGTCATGATTATCGGAACCTCCTTCATTTTTTGTAATTTCAAATCTATTATACAAAATATCAGGATGAATTCCATAGCGTCTTAGTTGGAGAATCTGAAACCAACAGTTGTAAACTGTACCCTATATTCAAGTTGAATTTATTTCCAAAGTAAAATTAAATTCTCCTCGGTATATGTACAGTCTTTTCTTGTTGATCTATATCCACGTTATCATAACAGTCTGCAGCAATCACAACGAGCTGCCTTTCAATGAGAACGAATATATCGATACAAAAATCTGAAAAAATATAAATAAACATATGTAACGCCAATACCACCACATACACCTGTAATTAACCTTCTATTATTGGTCGATGTACGAATACCAGCTTCTTGTTTTCAATTGTTCTTTTATTCACGCATGCCGTCCATGAATTTCCACACACTTTACATTTCCACCAAACTTTAAGGTGAGAACTATTACACACTTTATCAGGGCGTAAACTTCCATTCATTTCATAATCCCACTCCTCTAACAAATTAGAATTATTTGCTTTTACCCATTCGTATAAAGTTAGCATAAATACCTCCAACACATGCAATATCTGTCAAAACTAAGCACAAGATACTTCCTGTATTTTCCGAAAATAATAATATATTTGCGTTTCATTATGCAGAACAAATGTATATTATTCAAGTGTTATTTATTAAGGAAGAAATCCCCCTTACCACACCAAGCGGTAAAGGGGATTATCATTACTCATACAATATTAACTTCTACATCACCAAAATTAGTGCAATG
>ONNE01000038.1 GCA_900319095.1 uncultured Eubacteriales bacterium
TAAAGAATTGGGAGACTGCGAGATTGCTCCGATGATCACCGGTTCCGGTGGTCTGGCGATTTCAACACATTTGGACATACCATTTGTTCAGGAAGTTGTCAGCGTGGCAACCGCTCTCAAAACCTATGCACCACAGACAGATGTCGCCATAGAACTCGGAGGGGAAGATGCCAAAATCATCTACTTCACCGATGGCATCGAACAACGTATGAACGGTATCTGCGCAGGTGGAACCGGTTCTTTTATTGACCAGATGGCTTCTCTGTTAAAAACGGATGCTGCCGGTCTGAACGAATATGCCAAAAACTACCAGGCGATTTATCCGATTGCTGCCCGATGCGGAGTTTTTGCAAAGACCGATATCCAGCCACTCATTAATGAGGGTGCTGCCAAAGCCGATCTTGCCGCATCCATTTTTCAGGCAGTTGTCAATCAGACGATCAGTGGTCTGGCCTGTGGCAAACCAATTCGGGGAAATGTCGCATTTCTTGGTGGTCCTCTGCATTTTTTGACTGAGCTGAAGTCTGCCTTTATCCGCACTCTGAAGCTGGAGGGCGATGCGATCATCGCACCGGAAAATTCTCATTTGTTCGCAGCCAGTGGTTCCGCTATGAATTCAACCGGTGAAAAAGCCACCACGCTCTCGACTCTTCTCCACAAGTTATCGGATGAAATACACATTGAATTTGAAGTGACACGCATGGAACCTCTGTTTCACAGCGAAAAAGAATATCAGGAATTTTTGGATGAACACAGTGTAAACAATGTAAAAAAGGGAACCCTTTCCACTTATGAAGGAAATGTTTATCTGGGAATTGATGCCGGCTCTACTACTACCAAAGTTGCTCTGGTTGGTGAAGACGGCTCCCTTCTGTATTCATTTTATGATAACAACAACGGAAGTCCGCTGAAAACAACCATCAAGGCGATTAAGGAAATCTATGAATTGCTTCCGGACAGTGCAACGATTGTCCGTTCCTGCTCGACGGGATACGGAGAAGCCCTGATAAAATCAGCGCTTATGTTGGATGAAGGCGAGGTGGAAACCGTCTCGCACTACTATGCTGCCTCATTCTTTGAACCAAATGTCGACTGTATTCTGGATATCGGTGGTCAGGATATGAAATGCATCAAAATCAAAAATAATTCCGTTGACAGTGTGCAGTTAAATGAGGCATGTTCATCCGGATGCGGTTCTTTCATTGAAACCTTTGCCCGCTCCCTGAATTATGAAGTAAAAGATTTTGCCAAATTGGCACTGTTTGCCGAGAATCCCATTGATTTAGGTTCCCGCTGCACGGTTTTTATGAATTCAAAAGTCAAGCAGGCACAAAAAGAGGGGGCAACCGTCACTGATATTTCGGCCGGACTCGCGATTTCTGTCATAAAAAATGCCTTGCTCAAGGTAATTAAGCTGACGGATCCCAAAGATCTTGGCACAAATGTTGTGGTACAGGGCGGTACCTTTTATAATGATGCTGTCCTTCGCAGCTTTGAGCGTGTCTCCGGCTGCACGGCAGTGCGCCCGGACATCGCAGGAATCATGGGAGCTTTTGGTGCTGCACTGATTGCCAGAGAACACTATGAGGAAGGAATGGAGACCAGCATGCTGTCTCTCGAAGACATTATTTCGCTCAAATTTGAGAGTTCTATGTCCCGTTGTAAAGGATGTACCAACCATTGTCTTTTGACCATCAACCGTTTTACCGGTGGCCGCCAATTCATCTCAGGAAATCGTTGTGAGCGCGGACTGGGACTGGAGAAAAAGCACAATGACATCCCTAACCTCTATGATTATAAATTAAAACGACTCTTCCAACACTATCACCCACTGTCACCGGATCAGGCATACCGGGGCAAGGTTGGTATACCAAGAGTCCTGAATATGTATGAAAACTATCCATTTTGGTTCACATTTTTTACTGAGCTCGGATATCAGGTTGTCCTGTCACCGGTTTCATCCCGGAACATCTACTCACTTGGCATTGAGTCAATCCCAAGTGAATCCGAGTGTTATCCGGCAAAACTGGCACATGGACATATTATGTGGTTAATCAAACAGGGAGTACCCTATATTTTCTATCCCTGTGTCCCATATGAGCGAAAAGAAGATGATGAGGCCGGCAATCACTACAATTGCCCAATTGTCACCTCTTATGGAGAGAATATAAAAAATAATGTGGAGGAATTAAACGACTCCGATATTATATATCAAAACCCGTTTGTCTCCTTTGAGAGTGAAAAAATACTCACCGATGAATTAGTGACATATATCTGTCGTGAAAACGAAATTGATGAAAGTGAAATTCGCTCTGCGGCTCACAAGGCCTACGAGGAGCTTTTACAGTCGCGCAAAGATATTCAGAAAAAGGGCGAAGAAGTTCTTCAATGGATGGAGGATCATCATCAGCGCGGTATCGTACTTGCCGGCAGACCATATCACATTGACCCGGAGATCAATCACGGAATACCGGAATTGATAACCTCGTTTGATATTGCTGTTCTCTCCGAAGACAGTATTGCACATCTTGCCAAACCGGATCGCCCTACTATCGTTATGGATCAGTGGATGTACCACTCCCGTCTTTATCGTGCCGCAAGCTACATACGGACGAGAAACGATCTGGATATGATTCAATTAAATTCATTTGGTTGTGGTCTGGACGCTGTGACAACCGATCAGGTCAATGATATATTGACTGACTCGGGCAAAATCTGTACCGTACTAAAAATTGATGAAGTAAACAATTTGGGAGCCGCTCGAATTCGAATCCGGTCGCTTATCTCCGCAGTAAAAGATCGTGCCCGCAAAGGAATAAAACCTCATCCGGTGAACTCCGCACACAACCGTGTTGTCTTTACGAAAGAGATGAGAAAAGAATACACAATTCTCGCACCGCAAATGTCACCGATTCATTTTGATATGGTTATTCCAGCCCTTGCCGCCTGTGGCTATCGAATGGTGCAGCTTCCAACCGGTGTCGATGAACTGGAATATGGATTAAAATATGTAAACAACGATGCCTGCTACCCATCTCTACTTGTAGTGGGACAATTTATGAAAGCATTGTTATCCGGAGAATATGATCTGGATCGAACAGCACTGATCATTACCCAGACCGGTGGAGGATGCCGTGCAACAAATTACATCGGATTTATCCGACGTGCACTGAAAAAAGCCGGAATGGAACAAATTCCTGTAATATCGCTCAGTGCCGGAATCGAATCCAATCCGGGATTTAAAATTAACTACCGATTGTTAAAGGGCGCTGTACACGCTTTGATTTACGGTGATTTATTTATGAGGGTTGTCTATCGCACTCGCCCATATGAAAAAGTTCCCGGTTCCGTCAACGAACTACATGACAAATGGAAAAAGCGCTGTATCGAGGCAGTTAAGAATCCAAAACAGTCAGAATTTAAAAAGATTATAAATGGAATTGTCAGAGATTTCGATGAAATTGAATTAAATGAAGATGTAAAAAAACCAAGAGTCGGTA
>ONNE01000165.1 GCA_900319095.1 uncultured Eubacteriales bacterium
GATTCCCGGAGTTTTTAATCAGGCACTGATGGAATTGGGAGAGGTAATCTGTATCCCGTCGGGAGCACCGCACTGTGAAGAGTGTCCTCTTGCCTTACACTGCATGGGACTAAAGGATGGCACTTGTATGGAATTGCCGGTAAAACCGGAGAAAAAAGAGAGGAAGAAAGAGAAAAAGACCATTTTGTTATTTGAACAGGAGGGACGGATGGCAATCGTGAAGAGGCCTTCACAGGGACTCTTAGCGGATATGTGGGAGTTTCCTTCGATCTCGGAACACCGCACCCTGACTCAGGTTCACCGGTTTTTGGATGAACAGGGAATACCGGTACAGTCCGTTGAGAGATTAAAGGACGCAAAGCATATTTTTTCTCACATTGAATGGCACATGAGAGGCTACCACATAATGTTATCGGAATCCGAATCGTTACCTCTGTGGGAGACAGATGATAAAAATCAACATCTTGTGTGGAAAGAAATTGTATGGGCAGAGAAAAAAGAGTTGTCAGAGCGCTATGCCATACCGGTCGCCTATCACTCCTTTTTGCGTCAACTAACTCTGTAAAAGCCTTATTTTACAGGTTTTTTTCTTTTCTACAAACATAGTAAAAACACAGGATGTTGTGTGTTTTTTTGCGGATTAAATAAAAAATTACAATATATAGTGGACAAGAAAAAGATGTAGTGCTATAATTAGACGCGGAGGCTAATTCGCCATTTTTTATTTACAGAGAATTGAAAGGAGTTGCGTGAAACAGTGAGAGTGATAAAGAGGGACGGACGTACGGTCGAATACAACAGAAACAAGATATTGATTGCCATTCGCAAGGCCAATGCCGAGGTGGAGCAGTATGACAAGGCATCGGACGATCTGATCGAGGGCATTGTGGCAGGAATTGAGAACCTCAAGAGAGAGACTATGCAGGTGGAGGATATACAGGATGTCATTGAGCAAAAGCTCATGGCGGCAGGAAAGTTCGATCTCGCCAAAAAGTATATCATTTATCGCTATACCAGAGAATTGGTCCGGAAGGCCAATACGACAGATGATTCGATCATGAGCCTGATCCAGAACAGCAATAAGGATGTCATGGAAGAAAACTCCAACAAAAATGCGTATGTCGCCAGTACGCAGAGAGACCTCATTGCGGGAGAGGTGTCCAAAGATCTCACAAAGCGCGTTCTTTTACCGGAAAAGATTACAAAGGCTCATGAAGAGGGAGTTCTTCATTTTCATGATATGGATTATTTTATCCAGCCGATTTTCAATTGTTGTCTGATCAATATCGGTGATATGTTAGATAACGGAACCGTTATGAACGGAAAATTGATTGAGAGTCCAAAGAGTTTTCAGGTTGCCTGTACGGTTGTGACTCAGATTATTTCTGCGGTTGCGAGCAGTCAGTATGGCGGGCAGTCCGTTGACACGAGACATCTGGGTAAATATCTGCGCAAGACCACCGAGAAATATCGCGCTCATTACATGGAGAAATTCGGTGGTCAGCTGGATGCCGAGACGATTGAAGAATTTGTCAGGGACCGCGTCCATGATGAATTGCGATCGGGTGTCCAGACGATCCAGTATCAGATCAATACCCTGATGACGACCAATGGGCAGTCTCCGTTTGTCACTCTGTTTTTGAACTTAGATAAAGATGATGAATATATCAATGAAAATGCCATGATCATAGAGGAGATTCTGCGCCAGCGCTTAGAGGGAATCAAAAATGAGAAGGGTGTCTATGTCACTCCGGCATTTCCGAAACTGATCTATGTACTGGATGAGCACAATGCCTTAAAGGGCGGAGAATATGACTATATTACCAAGCTCGCGGTCGAGTGCTCGGCAAAACGGATGTATCCGGATTATATCTCCGCGAAAAAAATGCGGGAGAATTATGAGGGTAATGTATACAGCTGTATGGGATGCAGGAGCTTTTTGGCGCCATGGAAGGATGAGAATGGCAAGTATCAGTTCGAGGGACGTTTTAATCAGGGTGTTGTCAGCTTGAATTTACCGCAGATCGGTATTTTGGCAAAAGATAATATGGAATATTTCTGGCAGCTGCTGGAAGAGAGACTTTCACTCTGTTTCGAGGCGCTGATGTGCCGTCACCGTGCCCTTGAGGGGGTTACCAGTGATGTCAGCCCGATTCATTGGCAGTACGGTGCTATTGCGAGATTGAACAAGGGAGAGAAGATTGATAAGCTGCTGCATGATGGTTACTCGTCGATTTCGCTCGGTTACATCGGATTGTACGAGGTGACAAAACTGATGACCGGTGAGAGTCATACGACGGAAAAGGGAAGTAAGTTTGCGAAGGCGCTGATGAATCGCCTGCGCCGGGCAACCGATACATGGAAAGAAGAGACGGGCATTGGATTTGCTCTATATGGAACTCCGGCAGAGAGTTTGTGCTACCGCTTTGCGGAAATTGATAAAAAGCGTTTTGGTGTGATCAAGGATGTCACGGACAAGGGATATTATACGAATTCCTATCATGTCGATGTCAGAGAGAAGATTGACGCGTTCAGCAAGTTCGATTTTGAGGCGCAATTCCAGGTGATCTCGGCAGGTGGTGCCATTTCTTATGTGGAAGTACCGAATATGCAGAAGAATCTTCCGGCGATGGAAGAGGTTGTAAAATATATCTATGACAACATTCAATACGCAGAGTTCAATACAAAATCGGATTATTGTCATGAGTGCGGATATGATGGTGAGATTATTGTCAATGATGATCTGGAATGGGAGTGCCCGAATTGTGGCAACAAAGACCATGCGAAGATGAATGTGACAAGGAGAACCTGTGGCTATCTGGGAGAAAATTTCTGGAATGTCGGCAAGACGAAAGAGATCAATTCAAGAGTACTTCATCTGTAAAAAGTCGGTGAGTATGAGGAGGTAGAACACAGTTGAACTATGCGGATATAAAGCAATACGATATTGCCAATGGGATCGGGGTCAGAGTGTCGCTGTTTGTCAGTGGCTGCACCCACCATTGTAAAGGATGTTTTAATCCGGAGACATGGGATTTTAATTTTGGAAAACCATTTACAGAAAATGAGATCGAAAAGATTATCTCATATCTGAAAC
>ONNE01000071.1 GCA_900319095.1 uncultured Eubacteriales bacterium
CGCCATGGTGAGTAAGCCGACCTATAATCCCAACCAATTGACCGATGCCAGGTGGGAGGAACTGACAGCGGACAACGACGATGATTCAGCGCTGTATAACCGCGCAGCTCAGGGACTGTATCCGCCCGGCTCAACGTTTAAATTGTACACAGCACTCGAGTATATGAGGGAGAACGAAAACTATGATAAATTCAGCTATCGGTGTACGGGAAGCATTGGAACCGGAAATGATAAAATCCGGTGTTATGGGGGAGAGGTTCACGGCAAAGTGAACTTATCCTCTGCCTTTGCCGAGTCCTGCAATGCTGCCTTTTGCCAGATCGGAAGTGATCTGAATGTAAATAAGTGGAAAAAATTGTGTGAATCCCTGTATTATAACAGGACGACACCGTTAGATAAATTAGAAAAGAGATCTTCAAAGTTTGCGCTGACATCAAAATCCGGCTCCGGTGACATCATGCAGGCAGCCATCGGGCAGGGAGATACGCTGGTGACACCTTTGCAGAATGCATTTCTTGTGTGCGCAGCCGTGAATGAGGGCGTGTTAATGAAACCGTATTTAGTTGACCGCATTGAAGATTATCAGGGGAATACCCTTGAGACGACAGAACCGGAAGAACTTGCGTCCCCGATTACGAAAGAGGAGGCCGGACAGCTGCAAAAGCTGATGCGTGCCACCGTCAAATCCGGCACCGCCACAGCGCTCTATCCGGGATCGTTTAAGGCAGGTGGAAAAACCGGCTCGGCAGAGTTCCAGAGCGGTTCAAACGATTCGCATGCATGGTTTGTGGGATATGCGCAAGAAGGGGATAAAAAAATCGTTGTGAGCATCGTTGTCGAAGCAGCGGGAACGGGGAGTGCCTACGCAGTTCCGATCGCAAGGAAAATTTTTGATGCCTATTTCTGATGGGAGTCCGGGGCACTGATGCAAGGAAGTTTTACGACGAACGTTGTGCCCTGCTGCTCAGAACTTTGCACCTCGATTTTTCCACTGTGCATGGATACGATCTGCCATGCGATGGAAAGTCCGAGACCGTATCCGGAGTTCGTGCGGGTGCGTGCCTCATCGACGCGGTAAAAACGCTCAAACAGATGTGGCAACTGTTCCTTGGAGATGGGAGAGCCGGTGTTGTTTACAGACAGCCTGGCGGTCGTTCCTCTGGTGTTAAGTTGAATGGTAATCGTTCCGTTTGCATCCGTATATTTGCAGGCATTGTCGAGAAGAATGGCGCACAGCTGGGAGAGTTTATCTGACATTCCCGAAACAAAAATCTCCGGCTGGATGTCATAATTCATCTGGATATCTTTTTCATAGGCCACCGACTCAAAGGACAGGGCGGAGTTCATGCACACATCACTCAGATCGACCGGCTCTTTGTTCTGTTCCACTCTTTTGGCATCGGTCTTTGCTAAAAACAGCATATCATTGACAAGGCGGCTCATATGATTCGCCTCATCTTCGATATAGGAGAGATATTTGGTCCGCTCTTTGGCGATGGTTCCCTTGGGACTGTTGAGCAGGGAGACATTTGCCAGAATCACGGTGAGAGGCGTCTTTAATTCGTGGGAAGCATCGGCAACAAAGTCCTGTTGTTGTTGTAAAGAGCGTTCAATCGGACGCACACACCAGCTGCTGAGAAACAGACTGATAAAATACAGCGCGATAATCGCCAGAATACCGGCAAGACAAAGCGTCATAATAAGATTTCCCAGTGTCCGCTGATTTTCGGATAAATCGTAAAAAGAAACGATACGTTCACTGTTTGTGTTGCGAACCATATAGGCATAGCCGTAGTCACGAAGTTTTCCATATTCTTTGTTCTGGCTCAGACAGGCAGATAAAAGAGCCTCGGTCTCCTCGTCCGACAGGGTATAGAGAGATTCATTGACCTGTTTGTCGATGATACGGTTCGAATTCGAGTACTTAACGGTGAGGACAATGAAAGTGTTCGGAGCCTCTTCTTTTTTCTTTTGCTCCCCGATATCCGGAGGAGTATCCATTTTTTTGTCCATCGGTCTTTCCGCGATCTGGTGGGAGAGCGAATTTTTACAGTTCTTTTCCAAAGACTGGTAAGTCGATGCCACAATAAAGACAAAAACACCCACCAGAGTCAGTGTTGTGATACTCATGAAAATCAGAAGAAATTTAAGTTTTAGTTTTTTTATCATAGTCAGATAACCTCATCTTATAACTTTTGCTCCGGTGAATGTGATCAGGACTCTAAATAGTATCCGATCTTGCGTGCGGTTGATATTTTTACATCGGTCCCCAAAAACTGAAGTTTTTTTCTCAAAAAGGAGATATAGACCTCAACATTGTTATCCTCGACATCGGAATCCGCGGACCACACACTGGTAATCAATGTCTCCTTTGGGAGAATCCGCCCCTGGTTGATGATAAGCAGTTTCATGATAGCGAGTTCCTTGGCGGGAAGGCGGATGGATTTTCCATTGTATTCGAGCTGTCCCAGTGACAGGTTCAGGATGAGAGATTCAAATTCCAATTGATCCAGAATCACTTCTCCGGTCCGTCGCGTCAATGCCCGGAGCCTGGCAAAAAGTTCTTCCGGGATAAATGGTTTTGTCAGATAGTCATCTGCGCCCGCATCCAGACCACCCACCTTGTCCTGCCAGTCATCTTTTGCCGTGAGCATCAGGATAGGAATATTATTTTTATCATGGCGAAGCTTTCTGGCAACTTCGTATCCATTCATGCCGGGGAGCATCACATCCAGAATCATCACATCATAATATCCGCTGGCTGCATAGTCGTAGCCATCGGTTCCATTGTCGATCAGATCCGGTTCCCAATCGTGAGACTGCATAAGATCGACCAATGTGTCGCCAAGGCGCGGATCATCTTCCACAATCAGTACTTTCATTCTATCACCTCCAATTCTACTGTTTACAGTATAGCACAACTTTCTTAAGAATTCCTTAAATGTTTTTAACAAAAAGGCACGATCCCACAGCGGATCCGGTGCCTTTTCCTGTTTACACCCCATTTTAATTGTGTTATATTAAAGACATATAAATTGCGTGCTGAAATGTCAGATAACAGGGGATATTGGGAAATATGCAATACAGGGAGGTTCAGAAAATGAAAAAAATCGGGATCGGATATGAAAATTATAAAGAATTTATCGATAAGGATATGTATTATATAGATAAGACTATGCTGATCAATGATATTGTGGAAAAGGGTGGCAAAGTGACACTTTTTACCCGGCCGAGGCGCTTTGGCAAGACGCTTGCACTGTCCACCCTGCGCACATTTTTTGAACTGGAGTATGACAGGGATGGGAATCCGGTTGATAACAGCAGGTATTTTGAGGGGATGAGGATCATGGATGCTCCGGAAAAGATCCTCTCCATGATGGGGCAGTACCCGGTGATCAAGCTGTCGCTGAAATCCGCGAAGCAGCCGGATTTTGAGACGGCATTTAAGAAACTTCGGGATGAGATTATCGGTGAATACAGACGGCATTCCTATCTTTGGACAAAAGATGTATTAACGAAAGATGAACGGGAAGAACTTGCAGAACTATCCAGGGCTTCCAAGGGTAAAGAGTTAGAAGATGATAAAAGAATGCAGGAAGAGATTGGTCGTTATTCCACCGCTCTCAAAACATTGTCCGAAGCCCTTCAAGAATATCATGGTAAGAACGTCATTATCCTGCTGGACGAATATGATCTGCCTCTGGAAAATGCTTATTATAAGGGATTCTATGAAGAGATGGTGGGATTCATACGATCGCTCTTTGAGTCCTGCCTTAAGACGAACGATGCCCTGGAGCTTGCGGTGGTGACGGGGTGCTTAAGAATCAGTAAGGAGAGTATTTTTACAGGATTGAATCATCTGGAAATCAGTTCTGTCTATAATAATGGATTTGAGGAAGCCTTTGGGTTCACACAGGAGGAAACTGAGAAAATGCTTATGGATTATGGCATGGCAGAACGGATTCCGGAGGCGAAAGAATGGTATGACGGTTATTTGTTTGGTGACATGGAAATCTATAATCCATGGAGCATCATTAAATATGTCAAGAGCATTGCGGTCAATAGAATGAAGTTCCCGGAACCGTACTGGGCAAACACGTCCTCGAACCGGATTATTAGAGATATGATTTGGCAGGCAGACGCGGAGATGAAGAAAGAACTGGATGTTCTGATACAGGGTGGGACGATAGAGAAGAAGATTCACGAAGATATCACTTATGATGATATCCATGAGTCAGAGGACAATCTGTGGAATTTCCTGTTCTTTACCGGATATATGAAAAAGGTATCGGAGAGGAAAGTGGGAGAGGATATTTATCTGACAATGAAAATTCCCAATGTTGAGATACGGAGTATATATAAAAATCAGATCAGGGAGTGGTTTGAGGCGCAGGTCAAGGAAACAGACCGGAGAGTGCTTTACAAAGCAGTATTAGAGGGGGATACGGATGGAATCGCGGGCTATGTTACCGGTCTTTTGAAGAAAAGCATAAGCACCTTTGACAGCGATGAGGCTTTTTATCATGGCTTTTTCCTGTCGCTGCTCTATGGTGTGCCGGATTATACAGCCAGGTCGAACAGAGAAGCAGGGGATGGGCGTCCGGATATCGTGCTGTATCCGGAGAACCCGAGAGACCCGGCTATCATTTTTGAGGTGAAGACAAGAAAGAAATTCAACGAGATGGAGGGTGGACTTGAAGAGGCATATACGCAGATTAAAGATAAGAGATACGAGGAAGGAGTTCTGGATGACGGCTATCTTGGTGTAGTATCTTTTGGAATCTGTTTTTGTAAAAAGAGTTGCATTGTGGGAAAACTGCCTGGTGGTTGTTAAAAGGGAAACTATTGAAAGTTTTGGAAGAATCGAATATACTAAAAAGAAAGGATGACGCATAGAGGGAAAAGGATCAAATGAGTGGATTTTTACCGGTTTCTAAAAAATAGATGAGATAGCGTGGCTTAGACCAGCTGGATTTTGTATATATCTCGGGCG
>ONNE01000008.1 GCA_900319095.1 uncultured Eubacteriales bacterium
AACCGATGGATATTACTCTGGAGAGAGATGGGCAAAAGATTGAAGTGACAGCTACTCCTCAATTGACGACGGCAGATGCCAGTGGCAATAAGGAGTATATGTTGGGATTTGAGTACGGAGAAGTTGTCAGACCGGGATTTGTGGGAATCATTCAATATTCTGCCTATGAAGTGAAATATTATATCAAGACCACGATACAGAGTTTGCTCTATATGCTGCGTGGAAAGGTGAGTGTCAAGGATCTGTCCGGACCGGTTGGCATCGTACAGGTTGTCAGCGACAATGTTAAGGTAGGAGTAAAAGCAGGACAAAAAAATGGGAAAATAACGATGGACAGTATAAAAAATGTTGTCTATAGTATTTTAGTTATCAGCATTTTGCTGACTGCGAATTTGGGAGTTATGAATCTTCTCCCAATTCCGGCTCTGGATGGAGGACGACTCCTGTTTTTGATTATCGAATGGATTCGAAGAAAGCCATTGCCGGAGAAGGCAGAGGCCTATGTAAATACAGCAGGTTTTCTCCTGCTTATGGCATTGATGGTGGTTGTACTGGGAAGTGATGTATTTAAAATCATTCAGGAGCATTCTCATGCATCAAAATAGAGAATCGGAATAGGTGGTGTGTTGGTTTGACAAAAGAAATCCGAATTGGACAGGTGACGATCGGTGGAAATCATCCGATTGCGATTCAGTCCATGACAAATACAAAAACGGAAGATGTATCCGCAACGGTAGAGCAGATTCATGCACTGGAGAGAGCCGGATGTGAGATTATCCGGTGTGCGGTTCCGACGATGGAAGCGGCAGAGAGCATAAAAGACATCAAAGAACAGATATCGATTCCGCTTGTGGCAGACATTCATTTTGATTATCAATTGGCGATTGCGGCAGTGGAGAACGGGGCAGACAAGATACGCATCAATCCGGGAAATATCGGAGATCGTGGACGCATTCAGGCTGTGGTGGACTGCTGCCGTGAGAAAAATGTGCCGATTCGCGTCGGTGTCAACAGTGGTTCTCTTGAAAAAGAACTCATTCACAAATACGGTGGAGTGACTGCTGAGGGATTAGTTGAAAGTGCGCTGGATAAGGTGTCGATCATAGAGGGGATGGGATACCACAACCTTGTGATCAGCATAAAGTCATCGGATGTCCTGATGTGCATTAAGGCACATGAGCTGATGGCAAAGAAGAGTGACTATCCGCTCCATGTGGGAATTACGGAGTCCGGTACTGTGTATTCGGGCAGTATCAAGTCGGCGATTGGTTTGGGAAACATCCTCTATCAGGGGATAGGTGATACCATCCGTGTCTCGCTGACATCCGATCCGGTACAGGAGGTCGTGGCTGCGAAACTCATACTCAAGACCCTGGGATTGAGACAGGGCGGAGTCAGTGTTGTCTCCTGTCCGACGTGTGGCAGAACCCGGATCGATCTGATTGGTCTGGCCGCTCAGGTAGAAGACATGGTACAGGACTTTGATCTAGACATTAAAGTGGCTGTGATGGGATGTGCTGTCAACGGACCGGGAGAGGCGAGAGAGGCGGATATAGGAATAGCCGGTGGAAATGGCGAAGGGATTTTGATCAAAAAGGGAGAAATAGTTAAAAAAGTGCCCGAATCAGAACTCTTGGAGACACTTCGATGGGAGTTGGAGCACTGGCAGTAGGAGAGTGATTTCGTGGTTCATTTTTATGAAGCTTTTCCGGATTTGTCGGATGATGATAAGTTATATGAATTTTTTTGCGGCTCACAGGTCGAAAAAGTCAGTGCGTCGAAAACAAGGATGTTGGCCTATGTCTATCTGCAGTGTGACCAGCATATCTCGTACCGCTCGGTCAAAAAAATGGAGCAAAAGCTGTACAAACAAGTATTTCGAAGACTGGGATTTCGCCCTAAATTAGAATTAAAATTTCCATTTGCCAGTGGATATAGTCTTGATCAGGTCATGGATCTGTGTGAGGAATCACTGAAAGAGGAATTGCGTGAAATAAATACAATTGATTATATGAAATTTTGTCACGAGCCATTTAAAATAGAGGAAAATACCTTGACATTGACTTGTGATGATGATTTTTTGTGTCATGAGAGGTCCGGTGAAATACGGGACTTTTTTGTCGTTCGGTTAAAGCGACGTTTTAATCAGGATGTGGATGTGACATTTGATTTTATCGAGAGAAAGGAAAAGAAGAAAAGCGAGCCGGAAGTGTTTCGGATGGTTCGCCCAAAAGAAGAAGAGGTTTTAGTTTCAGATACAGATGAAAAAGAGACCAGACAAAGAAGTCAATACCGCAAACCGTCCAAAGATCCCGCTGTTTTTTACGGAAAAAATGTGGAGGGTGAAGTGATACCGATCAAGGAAATCATCGATGAGATCGGAGAAGTTGTCATTGAGGGAATGGTTCGCGAGGTCGAACAGCGGGAACTAAAGGGAGAGAAACTTCTTGTTACATTTTCAATCACAGATTTTACGGATACGATCCTTGTCAAACTCTTTATCAAAAAAGAGCTGTCAGAAGATTTGAATCTTTTTGAGTTCATAAACAAGGGGAATTTTATTCGTGTCAAAGGGGTAGCCTCTTTTGACAGTTATGATAAAGAGATACGTGTGGGAAATCCGATTGGAATGAAGGAGATTTCTAATTTTCGTGTGGGACGCATGGACACTGCTGCACAAAAGAGAGTTGAACTTCATGCCCATACGCAAATGAGTGACATGGATGCCATGACGGATACCAAAAAAATGGTAAAGAGGGCGCAGCAATGGGGACATCCTGCGATTGCGATCACCGATCACGGTGTCGTCCAGTCCTTTCCGGATGCGGAAAGTGCGATTGAGAAAGATGATTTCAAGGTGATCTATGGCTGTGAGGCCTATCTGGTGGATGACTTAGATGATACGGTACAGAATGAAAAAGGACAGAGCTTAAAAGACAGCTTTGTGGTGTTTGATTTAGAGACGACCGGTTTTTCTCCTACCAGAAACCGCATCATTGAGATTGGAGCCGTAAAGGTGGAACAGGGAAACATTGCGGACCGGTTTAGTACGTTTGTCAATCCGGGCATCGCGATTCCACCAAGAATCACGGAATTGACCGGCATTACCGATGAGATGGTGAGCGGGGCACCGGATATTGAGACAGTGTTGCCTGAGTTTCTGAGATTTTGTGAGGGATCGGTTTTGGTTGCCCACAATGCCGGATTTGATTATAGTTTTATTTGTAAAAAAGGTGCCGAGCAGGGCATGGATATAGACTTTACTGTTGTGGACACGGTTGGAATTGCTCGGGTTCTGTTTCCTCATATGGCGAAATATACCCTCGACAGTGTGGCAAAAACGATGAAGATTTCTCTATTGAATCATCACCGTGCGGTCGAAGATGCGGAGGCGACGGCAGGAATTTTTGAAAAGATGATTCAATTGTTGGAAGAACAGGGAATCCTGGATCTTCATGCGCTCTATGAGAGAACGCATTCAGCACCGGAAATTATTCGCAAGAAGCCATATTATCATGCAATTCTTCTGGCGCAAAATGAAGTGGGACGCATTAATTTATACCGGTTAGTGTCAATGTCCCATTTGAATTATTTCTTTCGCAGACCCCGTATTCCAAAGAGTCAGCTGATGCGATGGAGAGAGGGATTGATCGTTGGCTCGGCATGTGAGGCGGGAGAGCTGTACCGGGCGCTTTTGGATGACGAGGATGAGGACCGGATTGAAGAGCTTGTCCGGTTTTATGATTATCTGGAGATTCAGCCGGTGGGAAACAATGAATTTATGTTGGCATCGGAAAAACGCTTGTATGAAAATATGAACACATGGACGGATTTAAAGGATATGAACCGACGGATCGTGCAGCTCGGTGAAAAATATCATAAGCCGGTCTGTGCCACTTGTGATGTGCATTTTTTGGATCCGGAGGACGCGATTTACCGCTCAATTCTGATGGCGGCAAAAAAAATGAAAGACAATTCACAACCACCGTTATATCTGCGGACGACCGATGAGATGCTGGAAGAATTTTCTTATCTGGGAGAAGAGAAAGCCTTTGAAGTGGTTGTGACCAACACAAATAAGATTGCGGATATGATCGAGGTGATTTCACCGGTGTTCCCGGACAAATGTCCACCCGTGATTGAAAATTCGGATCAACAGCTCCGTGAGATCTGTTATCGGAAGGCTCATTCGATGTATGGTGAGAACTTGCCGTCACAGGTCTCGGAGAGGTTGGAGCATGAGCTCACCTCAATCATTAACAATGGATTTGCCGTGATGTATATTATTGCGCAGAAGCTCGTATGGAAGTCCAACGAGGATGGCTATCTTGTGGGCTCCAGAGGATCGGTCGGTTCTTCTTTTGTGGCGACGATGTCAGGAATAACCGAGGTCAATCCGCTTCCGGCTCATTATTATTGTGCCAAATGTCATTATACAGATTTTGTTTCTGAGCAGGTAAAGGCATTTGCCGGAAGCTCCGGATATGATATGCCGGACAAAAAATGTCCCGTCTGCGGTGAGACGTTAGTCCGGGACGGACATGATATTCCATTTGAGACATTTCTTGGTTTTTATGGCGATAAAGAGCCGGATATTGACCTGAATTTTTCGGGAGAGTATCAGAGTAAAGCTCATGCGTATACGGAAGTTATTTTTGGCGATGGGCAGACGTTTCGTGCGGGAACGGTCGGAACACTGGCAGATAAAACAGCGTATGGTTTTGTGCGGAAATATTTTGATGAACAGGAAGTACATAAGCGCAATGAAGAGATAATGAGACTGGTCGAGGGCTGTGTCGGAGTGAGGAGGACGACCGGCCAGCATCCGGGGGGAATTGTTGTGCTGCCGATGGGATGGTCGATTTATACCTTTACACCGATCCAGCATCCGGCGAACGATATGGAGACATCCATTATTACGACTCATTTTGACTATCATAAAATTGATCACAACCTGTTGAAGCTGGACATACTCGGACACGATGATCCGACCATGATTCGTATGCTGGAGGACATCACCGGAGTGGATGCGCTCAATATTCCGATGGATGACCCGGGAGTACTGGAACTGTTCTTGAGTACCAAATCCCTGGGAGTCTCTCCAGAGGAGTTGATGGGAACGGATTTAGGAAGCCTTGGGGTTCCGGAGTTCGGCACGGAATTTGTCATGCAGATGCTTCGGGATACTAAGCCACAAAACTTTTCGGATCTGGTTCGTATATCCGGATTGTCACACGGTACGGATGTATGGCTGAATAATGCACAGTATTTTATTGCAAAGGGAGATTGTACGCTTTCAACCGCCATATGTACCCGTGATGATATTATGACGTATCTGATTCACACCGGTGTGGAAAACGGTCTTGCCTTCAACATCATGGAGGCGGTACGAAAGGGAAAAGTCGCCAAAGGTGCTGTCAAGAACTGGGATGAGATGGAGAAGGCCATGCTGGATGCCGGGGTTGAACCGTGGTATATTGAGTCCTGTAAAAGAATCAAGTATATGTTTCCAAAGGCACATGCGGTTGCCTATGTCATGATGGCACTTCGGATTGCTTATTTTAAAGTCTACTATCCACTGGCATATTATGCGGCATTTTTCAGCATCCGGGCAAAGGCATTCAGCTATGAACTGATGTGTCAGGGGAAAGAGGCATTGGAAGAGAAGATGAAGGAATACAAGAAGCATATGAATGAGCTGAGTCCAAAAGATGTGGCCGCTTATGGAGACATGAAAATTGTTCAGGAGATGTACGCGAGAGGATATGAATTTACTCCGATTGATATTTTTACGGCAAAGGCAAAACAATTTCAGATTATCGATGGAAAATTGATGCCGTCGCTAAACAGTATTGAGGGAATGGGGGACAAGGCGGCAGAGGGAATCGTTGAGGCGGTCAAGGATGGGCCATTTACTTCCTGCGATAATTTCAAAGAGCGAAGTAAGGTCAGTGGGACCATCGTTGATAAAATGCGTGAAATGAATCTGTTGGGCGATCTGCCGCTGAGCGATCAGATGTCTTTACTGGATTTTATGTGATGCTACAGTAAATCAAGGAGGAAAAAAGCCATGGACAAAATAAGAAAGAGAATTCAGCGGATGGGAAAGATTTTGCGGATTCTTTGCAAAGTCGCCAAAATTATAATGATTGTATCCTGTTGTGTCGCTGCTGCCTTTATGATTGGTGCGCTATTTCATGAGAGCTTCATTGACTATTCAAAAAGGCTTTTTTATGATGAGGGAATTCTCGATGTCATTTCCTCACTGAACATTTTTCAGGATATGAATATCAGGTATCTGATTTTGATCAGTGGAGGAATTCATATACTGGTACGCCTAATTACGATTTTTTATCTGAATGTGTTTGAGAAGATGTTTTTGTACATGGCAGAGGGAGGCCAGCCATTTACCACTGAGATTGCAAAAAAAATCCGTTATCTTTCGTTCGCTATGATTCTGTTTGTTTTTTATAATCCGCTGATTGGAATCAGTTTTGTCTTTCTTGGACTTTTGTTTTCCTATTTGTTTGAATACGGAGCATATTTACAGAATAAGGCGGATGAGACAAATCGAATTCAGGAGGAGATGATCATCTCATTTGCGGAAATCACAGAAAATAAATCCGAGCAGACCGGTCAGCACGTAAGACGTGTTGCCGAGTACTCCAAATTATTGGCAAAAGAGATGGGATTTTCGGAGGAAGAGGTAGAAAAAGTTCGTCTCGCCTCGACCATGCACGATATAGGTAAACTTTTGATACCTGCCGAAATCCTGGAAAAACCGGCACGACTCACGGATGAAGAATTTGCAGAGATAAAAAAACATTCGGGATACGGTGGTAAGTTATTGAAATCCGTGGAAGGGGATGTTATGATTCTGGCAAGAACCATTGCTCTCGATCATCATGAGAGAATTGATGGAAATGGATATCCGGATGGAAAAACGGGCGAAAAAATCAGTAGGGAGGGGAAAATTGTTGCCGTGGCAGATGTATATGATGCCCTGACAAGTAAGCGCAGCTATAAGGATGCGTGGGAGGAAGACCGCGCGTATGAGGAGATTGTAAAGGGTAGTGGAACCCAATTTGACTCGGAGGTTGTGGAAGCCTTTCAAAGGATTTATCCACAGATCAATGAAGTTCGCAAACGCTTTGCGGACGAGGGTTCATCCCTTTAGTTCTCTTAAAATTTCCAGTGTGTATTCCCACGTTCTCTGTACACTTTTTACATCCATACTCTCGTTTGGCGTATGGATGTCTTTCATATCCGGACCATAGGAGATGCAGTCCAGTCCCTCGATCTTTCCGGCAAAAAGACCACATTCCACACCGGCATGCAGAGCTTCGATGATGGGCTTCCTTCCGTATTGACGCTCAAAAATAGAAACCATGCGGTCGCGAAGTGGTGACTCTTTTTTGTATTCCCATGCCGGATAATCACCGGTAAATGTAACAGTTCCATTCAGATGTTCCATCAGGCAGCAGATTTTATCGGTGAGAGCCTCTTTTTCTGTCTGAACATTGCTTCGCACGGCATAGGAAAAAGTGACTTCCTGCTTGCCGGTACTCATAATTCCTAGGTTCAGCGATGTCTGAACAAGTCCCTCAATCTCATGGCTCATTTTTTGAATCCCATTTGGCAGGATATTCAGAGCGGTAATCACAGCTTGAGACGAATGTGAATCCATGGCAGAAGTCATTTCGTGCGAATCTTTGCCGTGGCTTGTCTCAAGAGAAATCCGGATGGCGGGATCGGTCTGCCGGTATTCATGGGAGATGACATTCTGTATATGACTGATCCGCTTTTCCATCTCAGATATAGAGCAGGTGCGATCTGCCAAAAGCACAGCAGATGCCTCTCGGGGAATGGCATTATCCTTTAGACCGCCATTTATCGATATCAGCGAAAAGACCATCCCGTTTTTTTTCAGATTATATAGAATTCTTCCGAGTAAGGTGCAGGCATTGGCGCGTCCCTTGTCGATCTCTACACCGGAGTGACCACCGATAAGTCCCCTGACCGACAAAAGAACCGGAATGCCCTCAGCTTTTTGAAAGTGGATAGGAAGCTGTGCCGTTGCCGTGACACCACCGGCACAGCTGACCAGCAGATGCCCCTCATCCTCGGAGTCCAAATTGAGCATGATGCGTGATTTCAATGGTGAGCAGTCAAGGGCAGCAGCTCCCAGCATACC
Source organism: uncultured Eubacteriales bacterium (assembly GCA_900319095.1). Taxonomy (GTDB): domain Bacteria; phylum Bacillota; class Clostridia; order Lachnospirales; family Lachnospiraceae; genus Eubacterium_F. The sequence goes on from ONNE01000008.1 coordinate 8,195, forward strand.
GATTTCTTCATCGACCGTAAAGACTGCCTCTAAAGGAGGGTGTGGGATTGTGTCCGAGGAGAGAATCGCCAACATAAAGGCAACGGCAATCCCATCATCCCCGCCCAAAGTCGTCCCCTTGGCACGGATGATCCCATCGTTCACTTCCAGGGAGAGACCGTCGGTGTGAAAATCAATGTCGCAATCCGCATCCTTTTCACAGACCATGTCGATGTGTCCCTGAAGCATGACCGGAGGGCTGTCCTCATAACCGGTGCTTGCATCCTTGAACAGGATCACATTATTCCATTCATCCTGAATATAGCGAAGATGATGCTCCTTTGCAAAATCAACCAGATAATCGCTGATTCTCTTTGTATCTGAGGATCCGTGCGGAATCGCACAGATCTGCTCAAAGTAGTAAAAGACTTCCTTTGGTTCTAAATTTGATAAAATTCCCATAATCGTTGTTCCTCTTTCATTTTGTTTTATATAATGAGTAATTGTTTTATTTATTTTATAGTAAAATAATATAGTAAAAATCAATAAAAAACAATATGGAGTTTTATGAAACTGTTGCAGGAGAATCTTTGACAAATAGAACAAATCATGCTAATATATTTTTTGGTGCGACTCTTTGTCGTTTTTTTCATTTCTATTTTCGGTGAATATACCGGTTTGAGGAGCTGATTACAATGAAAATGACTGCTTCACTCTTTGATAATATCATTGATACAGCACAGGACTGTATTTTCTGGAAAGATAAAGAGAGGCGATTTGTCGGGGTCAATCAGGCATTTCTTGACTTTTATGGATTTGATTCCCCGGATGTCCTGATCGGAAAGACAGATGAGGATATGGGGTGGCACAATGATCCGGCACCATTTATGCAGGACGAGATGCGTGTTCTCGAGGGAGAGAGTACATACAAGGTTCCGGGCAAATGCATGGTGCGAGGTGAGGAGAGGGATATTATCGCCACAAAGAGACCAATCTATGGCGGAAATGAGATTGTTGGGTTGGTCGGCAGCTTTTCGGATGTCACGGATGTTATGCGTCGGAAAAATGAGATGGATCAGGCGCAGATCATGTATACCAAGGAGCAGTTGAGACAGTATCCCTATTTTGATAAATTGATGGATGAGGTTCGCATGGATGAGATTCTGGACTCATTGACAGGTATTATCGCGCGGGCCTATATACTGGATTTTGCAAAAGCGCTGATCGCCCAGAAGACTCCTTTTACTTTTGCAATCATTGATCTGGATAATTTTAAGTTTATCAATGACACCTACGGTCATTATGCGGGAGATCACGTCCTTATGGATGTATCAAGACATCTGGCTCTCTATACACAGGGATATGGAGTTGCCGGGCGTTTTGGCGGAGATGAACTGCTCATAATCAATCTTAAGGATATTGAGTATCCGGATAAGGCTCAGTTTTTTGATCAGATGTATGGAAATCATAATATTCTGAGAAAAAATATTCCATTGGATGATCACAACCTGTTTGTCACAGGGACATCCGGCTGTGCTACCTACCCAAATGATGCACAATCCTACGATGAGCTGTTTGGTCTGATTGACAAGACGCTGTACCACGGAAAGAGTAAGGGGCGGAATTGTTACACCATATATGAAGAACAAAAGCATAGAGATCTCGAAATTAAAAAAATAGCCAAACAGGGTGTATATACCTGTATGAGTGCCCTGACAAGACAGTGTGAGATGGTGCAGGGATTTGAGAATAAACTACAGGCAGTCGTTCCTCTTCTTATGGATGAATTGCAGATTTCTGATCTTTATTATGTGGGAAGAAATGGTCAGATACACTCCGTTCTCGGAAAGAAAAAAGTGGAAGATGTCAGTGATATTCGTCAGCTCATGAGCGAGGAACTCTATGCGGACAGCACATTGGAAAAAATACAGCACAAAAGTCCGGTTCTCTATGAGGTCCTGAACCGATGGGGGATTGAGGCAGTTATGATCGTGCGGATGGGAATTGAGAAAGAGACGTTTGGTTATTTGGTCTGTGCGGAACCAAAAAATCAACGCATCTGGCAGGAAAATGAATGCGGAATTCTATATTTTTTGGCGAAGCTTTTGGCGGCAAATATATACATTGAACTTGAGGCGAGACCGGAGTAAATCGAAAAATGAAAAAATATAAAAAAACACTTGCATTTTGTTTTATCTTGTAGTATAGTAATTATTGTTGATGGTCCGTTGGTCAAGCGGCTAAGACGCTGCCCTCTCACGGCAGAAACAGGGGTTCGATTCCCCTACGGACTATTGAAGAAAATCTTCTCGTTTGAGAAGATTTTTTTTGTTCATCCGAGATGTAGCAAAGTTTTATATAGATTCGGCAGGCAACAACAAAATAATTTCGATGTAAGAACTAAGCAAATGATACCATTCCGATTATCCGTCTGTCGGATTGCTGTCGTCATTCAGTGAATCTAAAAAATCTAACAGTTTTTCCTGCTGTACTCCGGATAGTCTTCCAAAATATTCTAACATTCGGCGCTGTTGTGAATTGACGGAAAAATATTCCTCTTCACAGGTAAAAAACTGAGCCAGAGTAATTCCAAAGGCATTACATAAAATTTCCAGAGTGGCAACATTTGGTGTTGTTCCCCTGGAAAATATATTGGATATCGTGGACATGGAAAGGTCGGCCTCATGCGCCAGACGATATTGGCTCCAACCACGTTTTTTTGTTAATTCTTTAATTCGTTCAATCACATCCATGGTATGTTTACCTCCGATTTTTATAAAAATATTGTACCCTTTTAATGAAGTATAAAACAGTGCTGTAAAGAGTTGCGAAATATTACTCAATATAGCATTATATTGAAAAGGATAATAATATTGAATTGAGTAGTAAAAAATTCTCAATTTATTAATTTTTAAAAGCAAATATGTCCGCCCATTATTGTTGAGAAACAGACACGGTTGGGTTAAAATGAAGAAAAACGGGATAGGATATTTCGGATATAGCTCCTGTTACTGCGATCAATATGTCATTATCAAGATTAGCAGAAGAAAATAGGATTAGACGTATTTTGCGTGGGATTTATGACAAACCAAGATATAGTAAAATATTGGAGGAACCAGTGGCAGCGGACCCATCAAAGGTAGCAGATGCGATTGCAAGAAAAAACAGGTGGTCGATTCTTCCTACGGGTGATACCGCACTGAATCTTCTTCATTTATCGACACAAATGTCTGTTGTGTGGCTTTACGTTAGTGATGGCCCGTATAAGGAGTATGAATACAACCATTTTAAAATCTCTTTTCGACATACTTCTAATAAAGAGGCAACCGGATATTCTTATCATACCGGACTTTTGATACAAGGGTTAAAAGCGTTGGGAAAGGAACAGATTGATGACAGAGTAATAGAAAAATTGAGGAACGGACTATCGGGTGAGGAAAGAAAAAAGATATTTTTCGAAGCAAAGGGGACAACAGCATGGATTTACGAATATATTAAGAAAATTTGCCGGGAGGAACCTGAATGATAAAGATTGCAGCATTAAATTATTGATTTGATTCTTGATTGGAGAGTTTTAGGATATGCTTTTGGGGAACCTTGGGAAACACGCTCTAAAGTATATTATTTACAACATGATTTAAACTTACAAAAAGCGATTGTAATAGTTGTAAACAGTGATATTCACTCGATGAAAGGTCAGTAACAAACGGAAAGCAGAGATGTCGATTCGTAACAGAATGTGGCATCTCTGCTTTTTTAATGAAGTATAAAATAGTATCAACTTTATTTGAAATTTACTGGTAATTAATTTTTTGATATGTTAGAATATATTGTGAGATTATATATTCTAATAAATGTTGCATATGATACGGAATAAAGCCTGAAAATAAAAAGTCAAGGCTAAATTGAAAGAACTTTGAAAATTTTATACAGGTTGAAAATTAGGTATCAAAACAAGACCACCACACCAG
>ONNE01000066.1 GCA_900319095.1 uncultured Eubacteriales bacterium
CCTCTACCCTTACAGGTGAGAACCTCTCCCTGCGATCCATCCGATCCTGTCACGCTCGCCAGAAGTCCTCCCTGGGACGTATCATCTCTCTGAACGATGGCAGCCCCTGCACCATCGCCAAACAAAATACAGGAACTCCGGTCCGACCAGTCAACTTCGCGAGACAATGTCTCTGCTCCCGCAATCAAAATCGTTCTCGCCATCCCCATCTCTATGTAAGCATAAGCCGTGTTGAGCGCAAACAAAAATCCGGAACAAGCCGCATTGATATCAAAACAGGTTGCCCGAATCGCGCCAATGGATCCCTGCACAGAGCAGGAAGTACTCGGCACATAGGTGTCAGCCGACACGGTCGCCACAAGGATCATATCCAGATCCTCTGCCTGGATCCCGGCATTCTCCAAAGCGGCCTGTGCCGCTTGAGTCGCCATATAGGTGGTTCCCTCTTTTCCACTCGACAAATGTCTCTCTTTGATTCCGGTTCTCTGTTGTATCCACTCGTCATCCGTGTCAACAATGGTAGAGAGAAAGTTGTTGTCTGCAATATTCTTTGGCAGATAACTGCCCGTTCCAATAATCCTGACTGCCATTCTATGAACCTCATTTCATTCGTTTTAACATTAAAAGTATAATGCCATCCCACCCAAAATGTCAATCGTAGCAATCAAAACCACATCATAGATTATAAAAAACCATACCTCGAAGTTATTTACTTCCCTTAACAACAAAAACCACACTGACACAGAGTCTGTGCGCACAAGAGGTCACAGCATAGATTCCCGGTCCCGCATTCCTGATAGGTGCCGCCACCATACTGTCCGTAGCCTCCATACTCTCCGTAAGCACCATAGCCGCCACCAAACGGCTGGCCGCCGTATCCGGATACACCACCGCTTCTAAGCTGTTCGTAGTATTGACGGTACTCTGCATTCCCCGGATCCATATCAACGGCTTGCTTTGCATAATCCATCGCTACAACATTATTGCCAAGTCCCAAATTGGCATAGGAACTGAAATAATACCATCTCGCACTCCGCTGGGGCATTTCATTTAAAACATGTATGGCTTCATTGTATCGTCTCGCACGTATGTAATTCATCGCTGCCATCAGATGTTGATCTTCCTCTGTCGCCCCCTGCGGTCCTCCCTGACTCTGATATCCCCGGTAACTCTGTTTACCCGACCTCTCGTCTACAATCTGTTGGTATGCCTGCTGCACCTGTCGAAATTTTTCCTCTGCCTGTTTTTTTTCATATTCGTCCGGAAACGAATCCGGATGATATTTTCGACTCATCATTCGGTACGCTTTTTTTACCTCTTTATCCGTGGCACCTCTTGTGATACCTAAAACACTGTATGGATCGTTCATTTTCCCAACCTTTCATTAGCATCTTTTACAATCTGTTTTCGGATTCCCTCATATAAAATATTTCTCAAAATCGCCAGATCCTGTTCACAGGGTAATTTTTCAAATTCTGCAACTGCCATGCGAAGAGTCCCATCCAGAATCATCCCGACTCTCTCATCAAATGTCTTTTGTTCACTCATTTCCAAAAAGGGATTAAAACAGTGATTCTTCTTGTCTTTCTCTATATCCAGATAGGCATCCAGAAGATAAATATACTTTCCCAGATAGAAGCCAAAGGAACGGAGAATCCCCTCAAAAGCATCTTCGCGATAGACAAATAACTCACCCATCAATTCGCCAAACGGCCTTGACACGGCATCCAGATCCCGACAATCCTGCCGCTCTCTCTCCGATAGCTCACGCAGTGCCTCCCCGATCCGGTGTGCCTGTCTCGGATAGGCAAGGGAGATCTCTTTCTTTTTCCTGCGAAACCAGTTCATCCCCAACAGACCAACGAACTTTTTTTCGTCATGCCAATCATCTTCCAGGTGATCGTGAACCAAAAGAAGATTCATGTCCGCTGCATATTCGGTTATCTCATTGCACAATATGTCGTGTTTTTTTGTGGGATGGACAACACACCTCTTCTTTTGTTCCCTCGTATGTGGTTCATATACAGAAGTGAGAAGGATAATCAAAAACGTCATATCATAGGTAAGTGTCAGCCGGCCGCTCAATCCGTGCCGCTCACCCAGAATCTGACAGAGTCCGCAGTAAAAGGCCCGGTATCGGGCATATTCCCTTATTTTCAACTCCGGCTCATTCACCGTAACATAACCAAACATCTCTACGTCCTCTTTATAAATTCAAACCGGCACTTCGGACAGGTAATCGCAATCTTGCCGCGTCCCCTCGGCACCCGGATGATCTGATGGCACTTCGGACAGCGGTACAGCTTCTTAACCCCGCCCCTCTCCTGATATCTCAGTTTCCAGAACCGGACATAATTTACAACCGGATTCCAAATGCGCAGAAATCTCTGATTTTCCGCACTCCTTTTATAAATATTCCTGGAAAAACACCGGAAGAAATAGTAAAAGACGATCAGCCAGCAGAACAGGGACAGGAACGGACCTGCCACGGTTCTGCGAAAGATCGTACTTAAAACCACTAAAACAATATATACCACAAACAAAAACATGGAAAAAGAATCATTTCCACCATATCTTCCGTACATAAAACGTCGAATTCTCTCTAACAAAGACCTCATCTCCATTTCTCTTCTCAATCCCCACCAAATATGGAAAGAAGTTTTTTTGAATTTTTATCCTACTATATCGTATATTTGTGAACATTGTATGAAAATCAGGTTCGATTCTGCTGCAGTTTCATTTTCTGCTCAAGGCGTATTTTGTCCGCGATCAGTGCCACGAACTCTGAATTTGTCGGCTTCCCTTTGCCGTTATTTACTGTATAGCCAAACAGTTCATCGATTGTATCGACTTTTCCCCGGCTCCACGCAACTTCGATTGCATGCCGTATCGCTCTCTCAACACGGCTTGCCGTCGTCCCATGCTGTTTGGCGATGGACGGATATAAAATCTTGGTAATGGAATCCAGCATCTCGCTGTCATCCACCGACATAATGATGGCATCTCTCAGATACTGATATCCCTTTATATGGGCCGGAACTCCAATCTCATGTATGATATTGGTCACATCCGACTCTAAGTTGTATCTGGCCAGTTCCTCGCCTCTTTTCATATCTTCCGGTGATGCAATAAATTTTGTCTTTACTCCCGGCTTGAATCTCTGCACGTGTCCAAGAAGCATATCATGATCAAATGGCTTTAATATGTAGTAAGCTGCTCCCGCCTGAAATGCACTCTCCATAATCTGTTCTCTGGCGATACCGGAAACCACAATGACATCCGGTATCCTTATCTCTTCCTGATTGTTTTGAAGCCGGTCCAAAACACCGAGCCCATCCAATTTCGGCATAATTAAATCCAGCAAAAGAAGATCCGGCTCACAGCTCTGAATGAGCTCTAGTGTCTCAATCCCGTCTTCTGCCTTTCCCACCACATCAATCTCCGGATCCTGATGCAAAATTGACTCAATCATGGATGCAATGCGTGGATTATCTTCTGCAATTAATACCTTTAATTTCTCCATGGATGATTCCTCCTGATTCTGATTATAAATTTTATTTTATTTTTTGTTTATTTTTATTTTATAAACTGACAACATCCATAGTATATAGCACAAATCCGATAAAATCAAGCATTTTTTACCAATTCACCACATTTGTAGTTTACAAAAATTTTATTTTTTCTTTATAATTCGATATTTTTCGACTTGTGTAGAGAAAATTCAAAATCATTCGACATTATAGCTATCTACATTTGTAGCAAAAAAAATCCAATCTGCTTATATAAAATAAACAGATTGGATTCAGTCAGTCATTGATTCCAAATGTGCTGTCTTATTTGCGCACCAGCAAAGTCTCGCCTGTCATCTCTGCCGGCTTTTCCAGTCCCATCATCTCGATCAGAGTCGGAGCGATATCTGCAAGACATCCTCCCTCCCGAAGCGTATATGCCTCGTCATAATTTACAAGGATGAACGGCACCGGATTGGTTGTATGGGCTGTAAATGGAGCACCTGTCTCGTAATCGATCAACTGCTCTGCATTTCCATGATCGGCACATATAAACATCTGTCCATCTACCTCCAAAAGAGCCTCAACCGTTTTTCCCACACATTCATCTACTGCCTCAACCGCCTTGATGGCTGCCTCCTGAATTCCGGTATGACCTACCATGTCCGGGTTGGCAAAATTAATAATGATCACATCGTACTCCTGCGAACGAATGGCTGCAACCAGACCGTCACATACCTCATACGCACTCATTTCCGGCTTCAGATCATAGGTGGCAACTTTGGGAGAATTGATAAGTTTTCTCTCCTCGCCCTCATTTGGCTTCTCCACTCCACCATTAAAGAAAAATGTCACATGAGCATACTTTTCGGTCTCTGCTGTGCGAAGCTGTCTCAATCCCTTCGCTGCCAAAAACTCACCAAACGTATTGGTGATCTCTACTTTCGGAAAAGCGACGGATTTATTCTGAATGGTCACATCGTAATCGGTGAACACAATAAACGTCAGCGGCATAAATCCTTTCTTTCTCTCAAATCCCTTGAAGTCTTCGTCACAAAAAGCGCGCGTGATCTGACGGGCGCGATCCGGACGAAAGTTATAAAAGATAACGGAGTCGTTCTCTTTGACCGTTGCAACCGGCTTGCCGTCCTTGACAATGACCGTTGGCTTTACAAATTCGTCCGTCTCATCTTTGTCATACGAATTCTGAACGGCACACAGACCACACTCCGCCGTCTCTCCCTCTCCGAGAATGAGGGCGTTATAGGCTTTCTCGACACGATCCCAGTTATTATCGCGGTCCATGACATAATAGCGTCCCATCACCGTCGCCACCTGTCCCACGCCGATTTCATCCATTTTGTCCATGGCTTCTTTGACAAAATCTTTTCCCGATGCCGGTGGTGTGTCTCTTCCATCTAAAAATGCGTGAAGATATACATTCTCAATTCCATTTCTCTTGGCAAGCTCCAGCAGGGCATACATATGTGTGTTGTGGCTGTGGACACCACCATCTGACAAGAGACCAAATAAGTGCAGGTCAGACCCGTTCTTCTTACAATTGTCAATCGCTTTGAGCAGTTCCGGATTTTCAAAGAAAGTCCCTTTTTCAATCTCCATCGTTATTCTCGTGAGATCCTGATACACAATGCGTCCTGCCCCCATATTGGTGTGTCCTACCTCAGAGTTTCCCATCTGTCCGTCCGGGAGTCCAACGGCAAGTCCACTCGCATTTCCCTTTACAAATGGGTATTTTTTCATCAGCCCATCCATGACCGGAGTGTTGGCCTGTGCCACTGCATTTCCCTCCGTCTTCTCATTCAATCCATAGCCATCCAAAATCATCAATACTGTTGGTTTCTTACTCATGATTACCCTCCATCTGTTTGATCTGTCTTTTTTCTTTTATCTCCGATTCTGAGCATCTACCAGATTCTCACTCTGATAGATCTTGCGAAGTTTCGGTTTTTCAATTTTTCCTGTCGGATTTCTCGGGACATCCGCAAAGAATATCTTGCGGGGACGTTTATACCTTGGCAAGCCCTCACAATAACGGTTGATCTCTTCCTCCGTGCAGACAATATCCGGTTTTAATTCGATGATCGCAGCTGCAATCTCACCCAGCCGGTCATCCTGAAGTCCGATGACGGCAACATCCTTGATGGCCTCATGCTTGCTGAGAAAGTTCTCAATCTGCACCGGATACAAATTCTCTCCGCCACTGATAATGACATCTTTCTTCCGGTCCACCAGATAGATAAAACCATCCTCATCCATCTCTGCCATATCACCCGTATAGAGCCAGTCTCCATGCAGCGTCTGTGCGGTCGCCTCCGGATCATTGTAATAGCACTTCATCACACCCGGACCCTTAACTGCCAGCTCTCCGACCTCACCCTGGGCAACCGTCTGTCCATTCTCATCGATGATTTTGGCCTCCCATCCATAGCCGGGAACCCCGATCGCCCCCACCTTATGTATGTTCTCCACGCCCAGATGAACACATCCGGGTCCTATGGACTCACTCAGACCATAGTTTGTGTCATACTGGTGATTCGGGAAATACTCTTTCCACCGGTGAATCAGACTCTGTGGTACCGGCTGCGCACCGATATGCATCAGTCTCCACTGAGACAGTTCATAATCCGACAGCTTAAGGTTTCCGCGGTCGAGTTCCATCAAAAGATCCTGTGCCCACGGAACCAGGAGCCACACAATGGTGCATTTTTCGTTGGATACCGTATCTAAAATCGTCTTTGGGGTAACACCCTTGAGCAGAATCGCCTTGCTTGCACTTATCAGGCTCCCAAACCAATGCATCTTTGCCCCTGTGTGATACAGCGGTGGAATGCATAAAAACACATCGTCCCTTGTCTGCGAGTGATGATTCTGCTCCACCTTGCACGAGTGTACCAGACTCTGATGCGTGTGCAAAATCGCCTTCGGAAATCCGGTTGTTCCCGATGAGAAATAAATGGCAGCATCATCGTCATCACTCAGGGGAATCCCCGGTGAGAGACTGGCGCAATTTGCCGTCAGCTTATCGTAGTCTTCCGCAAAAGTCGGACAGTCACCTCCCACATAAAACAGCAGCCGGTTGCGGCTGATGGAATCTGCAATTTCTTCTACTCTTCCGATAAATTCCGGTCCGAACACCAGGACATCTACCTCAGCAAGATTCAGACAGTACTCAATCTCGTCCGGTGCATATCGGAAATTGAGAGGAACCGCCAGCGCACCGGTCTTTAAAATTCCAAAATAAATCGGCAGCCACTCCAGACAGTTCATGAGGAGTATGGCAACCTTGTCCCCCTTTTTGATCCCCCGGCTGATCAATAACTGTGCAAAACGATTCGCTTTTTCATCAAACACATGCCATGTGATCTCTCTTCGATAGTGACACATCGGACTTGATTCAATCAGTTCATAATCCCGCCATGTCACACGTCTTCTCTCTTGTATCTCCGGATTGATCTCCACCAGACTCACTTCATTCGGATACCGTCTGGCATTGTTCTCTAAATAGTCCGTAATCGGCATTGATTCATCCTCCAAATTTCATTATACTTTTTCATCATACTCTATTTTCATGAATTTAGCAAGGTAAGAGCCTCGTAAATTTGATGGATTTGAAAATCACAGCTCTCAGCAAATTCATCCATTCTGTACTGCCATGTATCCTCGACGACCCCCACGGTGATAAAACCGCCACCCGATGCGCTCTTTAGCGCGGGGATAATATCCTCAAAGACAACACAGTGCTCCGGGGAACAGCCCAGCTTCCCGGCTTCTTTTATGTAGATATCAGGAAATTCTTTTCCCCTTTTTACCTCCTGGATCTCGGTAAAGGAGTGGAACAACTCATAGATGCCATGGCGTTTTAAACACGGCTCAAATAAAAGTGAAGTATTGGAGGTTGCCACTCCGACCGGTATCTCGTGATCTCTAAACCACTCCAACAGTTCTTTTGTTCCCGGTTTCAGCGGCACTTTTTCTGCATATTCCTTCCATGCCATCTGATTCCATTCCCTCATCACGTCCTGCTTTTCTTCCGGCAGGGAGAACCGGTCAATTGTGTACTGCGCAGCTTCTTCAAACGTCAGAGAGATGATGTTCTGCGCATAATCCGATGGCACCTGCAATCCTCTCTTGCCTAAGAAGTCCTGATCCACTTTTCGCCAGACCCAGCAAGAATCCAGGATTGTTCCATCCAAATCAAAAATTGCCCCCTGTATGTTTGTGATTCCTCTTTTTTTCAACCTAATTCTCCTCTTTTTATTCATGTACCGTCAGATCCGGATTCTCAGCCTTCTCGATCTTTTCGATCACGGTCTCTGCAATCTTGCGGTGTCCCTCCCGATTGGGATGAGGATCCAGCTCACGCCCCTTCATTGTAACATTCAACAAATGTTCCTGTGGATCGTCTATAACGGATTTTACATCCACAATTATAATATTCTCCGATTCGTTCAACCCCTCATTCAACAGGGTTATATATTCGTCTGCCGCCCCCGCCACGGAAGCAAACACCTTCATCGAATAACAGGGATTATATACGTTATTGGCCAAGATCATGGCATTCGGTGACAGCTCATGAATGCGCAGAACAATTTTTTGAAAATTTTGGGCAAAAGTCTCGCAGGCCTCCCGGAATTCAGCGTCACCTCTCTCAATGTATTCCGCCATATTTCCGTTCAGTTCGATTAAGTGAAGCAAGTCGTTGGATCCGATTGAAATCGTCACATAATCGGCATTTTTGAGCGTTGATGTATACTTCGCATACCACTGGTTGCTCTCATCACTGAGCCGCGCCAACAACTGGGCACTCGTCTGTCCGTCCACTCCCAGATTGGAACAAAAGACCGTGTCATATCGCGAGTCAAGGTATTGATGAACCAATGCCACATAGCTTTCCTTTGACGGGTTTTCCAGACCGTAACCGTGCGCAATGCTGTCTCCTAATGCCACATAGCGGGCCTTCGTCCCATATAAATCCCCCGAGCTGACCTGCAAAGAACAGGCCCTGAGCCATCCGACGATCAGGCACACCATGATCACCCCGATCCGAATGAACCAGCGAACCGATTTCTTCATAGGCACCTCCTCACACACCATCGCATCTGCGCTTTTCATATAATATGAGACCACCGGACAGAACACCCGGTGGTCTTTTTCCATCACTCATCTTCTTCTACATTGTGATAGACATTTTGCACATCATCATCTTCATCCAGAAGATCTATGATCCGGGCAAACATCTTTTTGTCTTCCTCACTTGTGAGAGAAACATAATTCTGCGGTATCATCGTTATCTCTGCCTGTGCCATTGGCACGTTTTCTTTTTCTAATGCCTCCCGAACCGCACTAAAGTCTTCCGGAGTTGTCAAAATCTCATAGCTGTCTTCTTCTTCGTTAAAGTCCTCTGCCCCGGCATCAAGTGCCAACATCATGAACTCATCCGCATCGGTCTCATATTCTTCCTTGTCTACCAGAATCTGTCCCTTTTGGTCAAACATATACGATACACAGCCCGTTGTCCCAACGTTTCCGTTTCCCTTTGTAAAGGCATTTCTCACATTGGATGCCGTTCGATTTTTGTTGTCGGTCAGTGCCTCAACAATAATCGCTGTTCCACTCGGTCCATAACCCTCATACGTACAGCTCACATAGTTGACCGCATCGACATTGCCTGCCGCCTTCTTAATTCCGCGGTCAATCGTGTCATTTGGCATATTATTGGCCTTTGCCTTTGCGATCACATCGCGCAGTTTACTGTTGTTGTTCGGATCCGGTCCGCCTTCCTTGACTGCCACGGCAATCTCTCGACCGATCACCGTAAAGATCTTGCCTCTCTTTGCATCGTTTTTTTCTTTTTTGTGCTTAATGTTCGCAAACTTTGAATGTCCTGACATATTTATTCTCTCCTTATTCGTATTATTTTATTCCAATGACTTCCCTGCAAAATCACTGTTCGCTCCGAATTCGTTCCATTACTTTGGGAACCAGCGCTGCTGTCTTAACTGCGCACATAATCGTATCGTCTCCCGCGATAGAACCGGCTATCTCCTCAATTCCCAGTGAGTCGATCGCTGCCGCAACCGCCATTGCCATACCGCTGACCGTCTTGATCACCACGAGATTATCTGCCTGTGTCATAGAGACCATACCGTCCTGAAGAACTCTCGCATACCTCTCCGAATACGGTGCCGATGACACATTGTTATGATCCATGACCGCATACTTGGGTCTTCCATTGCGCCCGGTCACTTTGGTCAGTGAAAGTTCCCGAATATCTCTGCTGACGGTCGCCTGAGTCACCTGAAATCCTGCGGTCAATAATCGATTCGCCAATTCTTCCTGTGTCTCAATCTCATATTGACGGATCAGTTCAAGTATCTTGTCCTGTCTGGTACGTTTCACGTCATCACCTTAATCTTTCCATCAATTCCGATTCAACTTACTTCTCATCTTCTCAAAAAAACTGATCTCTCCCAGCTTTATCATGTCAAAGGTAGCCTCTGCCCTCTCAATGCAGATCACATCACCGGAAGAAACCGTCCACAGCAAATGTCCGTCGCACCGGATGGAGGCCTCATCCACATAGTGTTCTTTCGTCCTTCCCACTTCAATGCGCAATTTCGAATCCGCAGACACGATCAGACTCCTCTTGTTGAGCGAGTGGGGACAGATCGGGGTGATAATCATCGCCTCCATCCCCGGTGCCAGTACCGGTCCTCCCGCTGACAGATTATATGCCGTTGATCCGGTCGGTGTGGAGATGAGCACTCCATCGGCAACATAGGTGTCCATCAAATCGTCATCCACATATACTCTTGTCGTGATCATATGACCAAAGTCCTGCTTTGCGATGATAAATTCATTGATCGCCAGTCCGATCGCCTCACCGGATCTGGTGTTTTGAACGATCCCGGTCAATGCCATGCGGTTCTCCACCTCATATTCCCCCGACAATATACTGTTGAGAGCTCTCTTGATACGTGGTTTCTCCACATCCGTCAAAAATCCCAATGTGCCAAAATTCACACCGAGAATCGGAATGTGATATCCGGCAAACTGTTTTGCCGCCTGCAATACGGAGCCGTCTCCTCCTAAAACAATCCCGATATCCGCCCAGCGGATATCTTGCATTTTGGACGAAGTCTCTACTATTTTAGCACACTTTTCATTTTTTTCCAAATATCTTTTTATTTCATGTGCCGTTTCATGATGATGATCCTTCTCACTATCTGATAAAATATAAAAATGATCTGCTGACATACGAATCTCCATTTCTTTGTCATACCAACGTGCGATGTGCTGTATTCACCAATTCTTTTATCTTTGCCCTTTCCTCCTCGGATACCACCGATGGCTCTTTTGTGTCATTTTGCATATACAGAAGATATTCAATATTTCCCTCCGGCCCCCGGATCGGTGAGTGGTCGATCCCAAGAATTTCAAATCCCAGGCTCAGAGCATGATTCATCACCATCTCAATCACTTCCTCATGAACGGCTTTCTCTCTCACAACTCCCTTTTTGCCTACCTTCTCCCTGCCGGCTTCAAATTGTGGTTTGATCAGACATACCATCTGCCCGTCCCCGGACATCAATGCCTTGACCGGGGTCAGCACTTTCGTCAGAGAAATAAATGCCACATCGATGGAGACAAATGCAACCGGCTCACCGATATCGCCCGGCTCGACATAGCGTATGTTGGTCTTTTCCATCGATTTTACCCGCTCATCCTGTCTTAACTTCCAAGCCAATTGATTGGTTCCCACATCAATGGCATAGACAAACTTTGCACCGTTTTGCAGCATACAGTCCGTAAATCCCCCGGTGGACGATCCGACATCCATGCACACTTTGTCATGAAGATCAATCGGAAAGCACTCCATCGCCCTCTCGAGCTTATAACCACCGCGGCTGACATATTTCATCTTTTTCCCACGCACTTCAATGAAAACAGTTTCAGGAAATGTCTGTCCTGCCTTATCTTCTCTCTGTTCATTGACAAAGACTTCTCCTGCCATGATAATGGCTTTTGCTTTTTCTCTGGACGGTGCAAGGCCTCTTTGCACTAATAAGACATCCAGCCTCTCTTTCTTTTCTCTCTGATTTTTCAATTTAACATACCCTCTATGATCTTTGCAACCGATTTGGCATCCATTTCATATCTCTCATATAATTCCTGCACGGTCCCATGCTCTACAAAAGTATCCGGCAGACAGACCGGAACGCATCGGACTCCCTGCATATTTTGTTCCTGAAGGCAGGCCTCGACCTTTTGGGAAAATCCCCCACTGTATACATTGTCCTCCATGGTGACAACCAATTCGTGATTCTGCGCCAACTGTACGATCATCTCTTCATCCAACGGCTTGACAAATCGCATGTTGACAATGCTCACCGGTTGAGCCTCTCCCAGGATCCCAGCCGTCTCCAAGGCTGTCTCGACCATATTGCCCACTGCCAGGATCAAAACTCTCGCCCCAAGAGGATTCTGCAAAACCTCTGCCTTGCCATAGACAACCGGTTCATGTTCTGTGCCATACACAAACGCAGCTCCTCTCGGATAGCGGATGGAGACCGTCGTCTTCATGCTGTTCAGCGCAAAATTTAACATCTGTTTTAATTCCTCACCGTCCATCGGTGATAGGATCGTCATATTCGGAATCGTAGACAGATAGGAAATATCAAAAATACCCTGATGTGTTTCCCCGTCCTTTCCCACAATACCACTCCGATCCACCGCAAAAATGACCGGCAGATGATTCAGACACACGTCGTGAAGGATCTGGTCATAGCACCTCTGCAAAAAAGTGGAGTACAAAGAGACCACCGGGCGCATCCCTCCTGCTGCCAGCCCGGCCGCAAAGGTCACGGCATGTTCCTCCGCAATCCCCACATCAAACGATCGTTCCGGATAAGTGCTTAAAAATTCACTCACACCGGTTCCATCCGGCATGGCGGCACAGATGGATACGAGTTCCTCATTCGTCTTGCCACTCTCGACCAGCCATTCACTGAATATGTCTGTATAAGTTTTTTCACTGGATACCTGCACTTCTCCGGTCTTGACATTGAACCGGCCAACACCATGGAAGATATCCGGATGTCTCTCTGCCGGTTTGTATCCCTTTCCCTTTTTCGTTAAGACGTGCACCAGCACCGGCTGGTCATGAATTTTAGAAGCCGTGTTAAATGCCGTCACCATCTCTTCAATGTTGTGTCCATCCAGCGGTCCTATGTAAATCAGTCCCATATCCTCAAAAAGCATCCCCGGAATAAAGAGGTGTTTTAGAGAGTCTTTTGTATTTTTTAGTTTTTTTACGATTGGATGCCCTACATTAGGGATCTTGTCCAGTGCATTTTCCAAATTTATTTTCAAATCCCGGTATTTCTGATTGGTCCGGATCTTCCCCAGATAATTGGACATACCTCCTACATTTCTGGCAATTGACATATTGTTATCATTGAGAACAACCACAATGTTGGAATGCATCTGGGCAGCATTGTTGAGTGCCTCGAATGCCATTCCACCAGTCAGGGCTCCATCTCCAATCACAGCAAAAACTTTTTCGTCATCCCCCCTTAAATCGCGCGCTTTTGCTAACCCCAGCGCAACCGAAATAGAGGTCGAACTGTGCCCGGTATTAAAAGTATCTGCCGGGTTTTCCTTTACCTTTGGAAAGCCACTGATTCCGTCCAATTTGCGAAGGGTTCCAAAATCCTTCCCTCTTCCGGTCAGGAGCTTGTGAACATAGGACTGATGTCCCACATCCCAAACCAGCTTGTCCTTGGGAAAATCGAGGCACAGATGAAGTGCCATTGTCAGCTCAACCGTTCCAAGGTTGGATGCGAGATGCCCCCCTGTGCGGCTCACACTCCGCACTAATTTGCCCCGGATCTCCTTTGCCAGCTTGCCATAATCACTCGGGTCAATCTCCTTTATATCATTTTCTTTTATGATTTGATCCAATAATGTTCCCACGTTTTTTCCCTCTTATTTTTCTCTCTGAATCAGCGACTGCAAAAGATCATGCAGGAATTTCTTCTCTTCCACATTCTCTGTCTCCATCCGCTCTAGTGTCGCAAGGCCCCTCTGTGTATACTCTCTCACCTTTTCCCGGCTCTTTTCGATTCCGTGAACTGTGACAAACGTTGTCTTATTGTTTTTCTCATCACTGTGGATCGGTTTTCCGATAACCTCCTGCTCCCCCACAACATCCAGGATATCATCCTGAATCTGAAAGGCGATTCCAATATTAGTTCCGATGTCCTCTGCCATACTCACTTGTTCTTCATCAGCTCCGGCCAGCACCGCTCCAATCATGAGGCTGGATTCAATCAGGGCAGAAGTCTTGTTTTTATATACAAACATGAGCGTATCCACATCCAGAAAGCATCCGTTTTTCTCAACATCCACAACTTGTCCACCCACCATGCCATAAATTCCCGCTTTGTTCGCAAGAATCTTTAATGCACGTCCCACTCTGGCAGGATCCGTGCAGCTGTCAAATGCACAAAAGGCAGTCTCATAAGCATTATTCAAAAGAGCATCTCCCGTGAGAATTCCCATGTCCTCTCCATATTTTTTGTGCGTAGTGAGTTTTCCTCTTCGATAGTCATCATTGTCCATAGCCGGCAGATCATCATGTACCAGCGAATACGTATGGATCATTTCCTGCGCCATCATGAATGGCCGAATCACACTTTCATCCTGTCCGCCCTTCATCCGATACATACTCTGCATAAACATGGGACGCAGTCTTTTGCCCCCCGCCTGAATGCTGTAATTCATCGCTTCAAGAACGGTCCTGGGATATCCCTGTTCTTTGGGAAGATAGCGGGCAAACCCCTGTTCAATATCCGACACCCGTTCGCTAAGGACTATCTCATTCATCTTCCTCATCCTCCTCGTCCAGAGGTTCTCCGGTGGAACTCATGAGTATCTGAATCTTTTTCTCGACCTGATCCATCGCCTCATTTCCCTCTTTTACATATTGCATTCCCTCTGAAAAACATCGGAAGGACTCTTCTAAAGACAGTTTCTCCTGCTCCATTTTTTTTACTGTCTCTTCAAGTTTACTCATAATCTCTTCTAATTCCATGTCTCCCTCGTTTCTATCACTTCATCTACGGTTGTGACTACCGTTCCATCCTTCATGGCAATGCGCACAGAATCTCCTCTTTTGAGTTGCTTCACAGAGTCCACACGTCTGTCCCTGTCATCTGTAATATAAGCATAACCGCTCTCCATTTTTTTTAATGGACTGACACTGTCAAGCCGGCTGGTCAGCATGGCAAATTCATGTTTTTTTTCTGTGAGGATTTTCTCCATCATGCGAATCATCTTATCCTCCATATCGGTCAGATATTGTCTCTGATCGCGAATGCGGTTCTGCGGATTGAATATCTTTAATCGGTATTCCATCTGTTCGAGCCGGTCGGAATACTGTTCCATTCGCAAAAGCATACCTCGTGCCAGCCGGTCCTTGTAATCACTGAGCCGGTCCAATGCCTGTCCCACGTCATATACGGCAAGCTCCATCGCTGCCGAGGGTGTCGGTGCCCTCAGATCTGCCACAAAATCCGATATGGTAAAATCGGTCTCATGACCAACCGCAGAAATCACCGGTGTTCGGCATTCAAAAATGGCATTCGCCACAGCTTCTTCATTGAATGCCCACAAATCCTCAATGGAACCTCCTCCACGTCCGACGATGATGACATCTACCTTCTTTTCATCCAGACACCGGATGCCCTCTGCTATCGTCTCTTTGGCACCCTCTCCCTGAACCTTTGCCGGATAGAGAATCAATTGTACATAGGGATTGCGTCTGGCACAGATATTCATCATATCACGCAGTGCCGCCCCTGTTTTTGCCGTCACGATTCCCACAGTTCTTACATACTTGGGAATGGGCAGCTTCCGATCCTCATCAAAATATCCCCTCGATTTTAACTGTTCTTTTAATTTTTCATATCGCTCTGCCAAAATCCCGTCTCCTGACAGAACAATTTTTTTGGCATATAATTGATATTTTCCATCTCTCTCATAGACATTGATGGTACCACCCACGACCACTTCCTGTCCGTTTTCCATCGCAAAATCTAATCCGCGACGGTCTCCCCGGAACATCACACAGGACATCTGGGCTCCCTCATCTTTTATCGTAAAATAAATATGCCCGGAACTATGATATTTGCAATTGGAAATCTCTCCTTTTACAAATACAACGGACAGGGCATATTCGTTCATAAACATATTTTTGATATACTGGGTAACTGAAGAGACGGTGTATACTTTTCTATTCATTTACAATCTTTCCTAAAATTCCGTTTACAAAGGCAGCGCCATTGTCTTCTCCATACATCTTTGCCAATTCAACTGCCTCATTGACAGCCACTCCCACCGGAACTTCATCGTCGTACAGTGCCTCATAGACTGCCAGCCGCAGAATCGCAAGCTCTGCCTTGGCAATACGGTCAAGCTTCCAGCCCTTGGAATGTGCGGAAATCTTCGCATCAATCTCCTCCAGATTTCCGATCAGATCCTTCCATCGATCATCAATCTCCTGTCTCTCTTCCTCGGATACAGACTGCTCATCCAAATAGATCTCTCTCTGCCTATCGTATTCATCTTCGCAGTAGAATTCCTTTTGAAACATCAGACAGAACATATTCTTTCGCATCTCACGTCGTGTCATAATTCCGAACCTCTTACTCCTGTTCCAGGCTGACACCGGCAATTCTCACATTTACCATTCCGACATTCAGACCGGTCATCGCATTGATCGCCTGTGCCACCTTTTCCTGTACCTGCGCGCAGGTCTTTGGAATGCTGTATCCATATTTCATATTGATCGCAAGATCCACCGTCACCGTGTCGTTCTCAACAACAACCTTGACACCTTTCGATGGACTCTTTACACCCAATTTGTCTGCCAATTCTTTGGTAAATCCACCTGCCATAGACTCAACACCCTCAATCTCAGAGGCGGATATGCCGGCAATCCCCGCTACTACTTCATTCGCAATCTGTACTTCTCCCACATCCGATGACTGGGCATACGTATCCTGATTCATATCTGTCATGACTTTGGTACCTCCTCAAACTTCTATCTGTCATTTCATCAATTGACAAAATTTCTCGTATTTAGTATAACAGATTTATTTGGATTTGCCAACAGGAGAAATGACAATTTTATCTGCCCCGATTCCGGTCTTTCGTTTTACGATATCTGCAATCTGTACGATCTGCTGCTCTGTGAGATCCTCTGCATTGACCACCACGTCAGCGCTGTCATCCAGAATGGTCACAACCACTTCATCAAACCCCTTGGACGCAAGAAGGGTCTCAGTGGCGGTCTCCATCTCACTGATGTTGGTCATATTCATAATCTCATTCATCGCTGTCTCTTTTTGTTCACTGCTCGTATTCTCATTGTTGACAATCTCTGTGAGTGTCTCTTTGTTTTTCGCTCTGGTCTGTTCTCTGGATAACTTCGCCTCTTCA
>ONNE01000065.1 GCA_900319095.1 uncultured Eubacteriales bacterium
CCTCTCCCTCATCCAGAACAATATCCTCATCGGATATATCTGCCACCTCGGAATCGGCAACGGAATCATTGGATGCCATCATACTCATCTCGTCCCTCTCTGTCATACTTAAGTACCCGGCCATTGCCACCATGACAACCAATGCCGTTATAATGATTTGATTTTTTCGCAAAAGTTTCTTCACTCCTTTGCCTCCTTACTCTTCATTACTTTTATTTTATGACTCTCGATCTGAAATAATGCACTGACAGCCTCAGTTATTTCTCTTTTTACTGTCACATTTTCTCCACCCTCGCATACAACCACAACCCCCTCGGGTTCCGGCTCCTTTTCCTGTATGATATAAGGCGAAGTATTCCTCTGGCTGTCCTCAATCAAGACAGTCTGTTCACGGTTTGTCTCACCTTTGTCATCGCGGTCCTTGAGTGTAACTTTTTCATTTGAAGCTTTCAATGTCAGCATCACCTGAACATCGCCAACACCGTCGACCTGACGCAAAATTTCAACCAGCTCCTGTGTCATCTTCTCCCTGTATTCATCCAGAGAAACATCCTCTTTTGTTTCTGTCTGCACCGAATCCGTATCTCTCTCACCACTCCTTTCCTCTTTTTCAGAAAAAAATGGATTTCCACAGGATATGAGCATCAGCATCACCCCGCAGACAGCAATCATCCCCATCTTTAGCGGTCCTGCTTTTTGAATCCATTTTTTTATCTCTGTGATCTTACCGTCCACTCAGATCACCTCCCTCCTGCTCCTGTCTGTCTGCATACAACTCGGACTCATATTCCTGTTCGATCTGCTCAATTTTATCTTGCTGTTCCATGACCTTTTTCTCCCACTCTTTTTCCCACCGTTCCCACTGCAGGCTCCCCTCTCTCACCGGAATCCGGAATTTGCCCTGTAAAATTGGCGCAGCCACCATCACAATAACCATCAGGCCCACGGCATACCGGATATATTTTTGATATTCTGTGCCGGAAAAGAGATCTATAAAAACCGTAGAGATCAAAAGAAAGATTGTCACGCGCTGTACCAGTTGTATCAGCCATTCCATATTCTCTCCCCCTGTCTTGTCATTTTATGAAAGATAATTCACACTGGTCAGAACAATCAGGATTGAAAAGACAAACAACAAAGTCCCAATCAGAACATATTCCAAGAGCAGTTTTCCACTCTCCGCTGTCGTCTTCAGTGCCACGATCATGCGTCGGTCAGACACCGGCTGCAAAAGGGCACCACCCACCTGATGAACAGCATAAAAAATGCCAATTTTTAATATCGGATATATTGCGATCACACACAGGCAGATCACACCTCCTGCTCCGATCGCACTCTTTAAGAGAATTCCGCTCCCGACCACCGTGTCCGCAAGACTTCCCACTGTATTTCCCACTCCCGGAAGACCTTTTGCCGCCTTTAGAACTGCATTTTCCTTTATGCGGTCCATGACGGGAAGAATCATCCCCTGAATCCCCTGATATCCCAACAGGATACCGACAAAAATTTTTACCGACCAGCTCAATATACTCTTTATTAACTCTGCCATTCTGCTAAACCGGTTATCAATCAAAGGATTTATCATGCCCAGACAAAAATAGATCTGTGTGCCGGGAAGTAATATGTATAACATCCACGATTCCATCAGACTGATCGCAATCAGCATGGTCTCATAGTATGCTAAAGAAGTCCCCGTTCCTCCCCCTAAACTGAGTGCCAGCGAAAATGATGGTACCAGTGTTTTCATAAACACAAGCAAATGACTGACCGTCTCTTTGGTCAGTTCGTAGCTGGCATAGAACCCCACACTCACCACACTGAACAAGAGAAGATACACAAGATATATCCCTGTATCGCCAAGCCCCTGTTCACCGATTGTCCCCGCAAAATTTATCAGAATACCGGAGAGGATTCCCAGTGCCAGAATTCTCACAAACGTATTTTTCTGAGAAGAAAATTCCTCCTGCAATTGATTCCACGTCAGTGTCAGCAGGTATCTCATTGAAAACCCGGTGTTTCCGCTGACAATTTGTTCCACATACTCCCGGATTGAAAAATTGCCGGTCTCCGGCTGCACTTGTTCAAATGTATCCTGAACCTCATCCAGCATGACACTCTCATTCCAATCCCTTGCCTGCGCATGCAAAGACAAATTCCACAGACACCATAGACAAAGACAAATTCCGATTCCTCTCCTTATTGCCCGATTTGTTCTATTCATCGCAACATCTCTCCAATCGTCTCAATCAATGTCTTCAGAACCGGAAGACTCAAAAAAAGCATACTCAGCTTTCCCACAAAGGAAATCTGTCCGGCAACAGCTCCCTGTCCGGCATCGCGGGATAAATTCACAGCGAGCTGGGTCAGATAGGCAATACCGACCATCTTAAGAAGCATCTCTCCATATTCTCTGTCCAGAGGGATCGCCTGCTCTAAATTACGCAATTCATCCACAATCACTCTTAACTTGCCCAGCCCAAAAGAAAAAATCAAAAGTGCTGCACACAGCGAGACCAAAAAGCCATATTCTCTTTTTACACTTCCGGCCAGCATGGATAAAAGGATTGCCATGACACCGACCAGTGCAATTTTCAACATCATTTACTCCCTCACTTCCATGGAATCCAAGTCAGATTGAAAACAGAGTCTCGACCGTATCAAATAATTCTGCTATATAGGGAACAATCCAGAACAATACCAGAATCAATCCGGCCAAACTCACCAAAAAAGCCTGTTCATCCCTTCCGGACTGTTTTAGGATCTGATTTAAAATAGTAACCAGAATCCCCACCAATGCGATTTTAAATAAAATTGTAATCTCCACACAATTATCTCCTTTAAATAAGCAAAAGACAGAGCATCATTCCGCCAATCGTTCCCAGTGCCGGATATAATCTTGTCCGCTTTTCTTTTTGAGCTTCACACATCTGAATGCTCTGTTCCAATCTTTTGCGGTAAAGAGCCAGTGATTGAAGCTGCATCTGACAGTCTAAATACCCCAGTGTATTTCCGAGTTCTTCCAGATCATGCCAGTCTTCCTCACTGAGCTCTGTCCGGTTGGAACTGCCGAATACCTCCCCTAATGCCTCACTCCATATCTCATCCATATTTTTCCCCTTTTTCTCCATCCTTTGGGAGATGGCAAGAAAAAACTGCGATACGCTTTGCTCCGTTCTGCGGGACATCTCATAAAATGCATCCGGCAAAGGGGTTCTCCCATAAGAGATCTCCCCCTCCAAAATCATCATTGCTTTTTGCAGCATTTTCAGATTATTACATCTGCGAAGATATCTCCCCCGATACCAGAATCCCACTTCCATACTTCCAATCATGATGAATAAGATCCCCAAAACTTTCATAAAATCTTCTCCTTCCCCTTCCCGTCATAGATTGCCTGAACCCGTCCCACCTCACCACCGCTCAGAAAGACAATGCGCTCAAACATCCCCGCTTCCAGAATGCGATTCAGAGATGGCTTTTCCAAAAGATGCCGGATCGATCTTCCATGTACTGTTGCGATCAGACCACATCCGCTTGTGAGCGCCTCCCCCAGTGCCTCGCAATCCCTTTTGGTTCCGATCTCATCGACCGCCACAACCTCCGGTGACATCGACCGAATCATGCGATGAATCCCCTCCGCCTTCTCACACCCATCCAGCACATCGCAATGTCTGCCAACATCTTTTTGGGGGACTCCCTGATAACAGCCGGCAATCTCGGATCTCTCATCAATCACGGCAACGGTAAACGGTTCATACTCCTTTCCCCCATTCGCCAGATTTCTGACTATATCCCGAAGAAGTGTCGTTTTTCCCGCTCCGGGCGGAGAGACGATAAGCGTTGATAAAAACTGATCCCCCTGAAAAAAATATGGCATCAACGAATCGGAACACCCGATCATCTCATGGGAAATTCTCACATTTAAAAAAACCAAATTTCGAAATGCCCGGACTTCTCCCCTCTCCATCAGGACCTTCCCGGTCATTCCCACCCTGTGGCCCCCCGGAATTGTCAGATAACCTTTTTTTACTTCTTCTTCAAAAGCATAGAGAGAATACCGACTGATCGAATCCACAATCTCGCGTATTTCCCTCTGTGTGACAGCATCTCCGGACTTTCCCGTCTCATATTTTTTCCCCCGTATCTTTAATACCGGTACTTTGCCACATCGAATCCGTATTTCTTCGAGCGTCTGCCAATCCGGTACCGATGGTTGCAACAGCCTTTGCAGGCGCTGTGGAAAAATTTCCAACACTTCTTTTTGTATCATATGAATTTCCTCCTGATCATCCTTGTCATGATACATATATATGCCTGTCCGCCTTGAATATTCCTTGTATCGGACAACTTTTTGTGCTAAGATATTCATGAAAAAAAAACAGTATCCCAAGGGTAAAATCCCATAAAAATAAGGAGTTTTAATTATGAAATACGGTTTGATCGGAGAGACACTCGGACACAGTGCCTCCAAAGAAATACATGAAAAATTAACGGATTATATCTATGAACCTCATCCTTTGAGCCAAAGTGAATTTGACGCTTTTATGGAGGCAAAAGATTTTCGCGCAATTAATGTGACCATTCCCTACAAACAAAGAGTCATTCCCTATCTTTCTGCCATGGATGAGGCGGCACAGATGATTGGCGCGGTCAATACCATTGTCAACCGGGACGGCAAACTCTACGGCTACAACACCGATATGCCGGGATTTATCTATATGGTTCAAAAAAATGGAATTGATGTGAAGAATAAAAAAGTGGTCATTCTCGGAAACGGCGGTGCCTCTTTGGCCGTTCAGGCTGGTGTCAGAAAAATGGGAGCATCCGAATTGATTATTGTGGGAAACCGAACGATGAAAGAAGGGATGATCACCTATGATGAGTGCTTCGAAAAACATTCCGATGCACCGATCGTTATAAACACAAGCCCGGTGGGAATGTTCCCGAACGTGGATGTATCTCCGGTGGACCTGACTCACTTCCCTGTGTGTGAGGCAGTGGTTGACATCATCGCCAATCCTCTTACGACCAAACTGGTAGCTCAGGCAAGAGAACTGGGTATGGTGGGCATCACCGGACTGGAAATGTTAATTGCCCAGGCAAAATATGCCGCTGAGATCTTTTTGGATACCAAAATACCACAGGAACGAATTGATGAAATCTATCAGGAAATGAAAGAATAGTATATTTTACCGGTACACTTCATAGTCTATAATAAAAAAGTATCGTATTATTATTTATCTATGGAGGTATTCTATGTGCAGTATTTCGGGATTCTATAACCCATATGCCCGGTATCTGGAAAATGAGTCCTATTATCATCATATATTAGAGAGTATGAAAGAGGCTCTCCATCACCGGGGGCCGGATGAGAATGATCACATTCTCACACAGCACTGTGGAC
>ONNE01000112.1 GCA_900319095.1 uncultured Eubacteriales bacterium
AATGGTATACACATATTCCACACCACTGTTATCTCTATATAATTCCAGACTCTTTAGGACATCCTGATACTCCTCACTGCTCCCATCATCTCCCATCTGAATACTTGCGATCTTTTCTCCATCGACACTTGCCGCTGCACAGCGGACAATATTCATAGCATTGGAGCGGATCTGGTCCACCATCGCTGACTTAGACCGCGTATAAAGGGAAATTCCCAAGACCAAATCTGACACAAGCAGTGCGATGACAATTGCCGTTGCAATCTTTAAACTAATTGAGATCTTGCGCACTTTCATATCTGTATAACCTCCATAACTCTTACTCTCATCCAAAAACTAAACGTTCGGACTTGCCCAATAATTACTATGAGTATACCATTCTAAAAATGCCCATGTCAACCAAAAAGGAACTTCTACTATGTAACGGAGCGGAATTGCGCATTACTGTCCGCTCCGGCCATCCTGATATCCCTCATGGCATCACAAATCTTACCTATTTCTTATCAGAAGCAATCCAAAACCAATCTAATCGCAGAACTGTTTGTCGAAATCCGGATTGAATGCATAGAAATTCTTCCGATTCAAATTGTCCTGAATCAGTCGGAGACTCTCGCCAAATCTCTGAAAATGAACGAGTTCTCTCTGTCTCAAAAAGCGCAGAGGATCTGCTACATCCGGATCTTTTACCAGCCGCAGCAGATTATCATACGTAGTTCTTGCTTTCTGCTCTGCCGCCAAATCCTCCGTCAAATCGGTAATCGGATCCCCTTTGCTCTGAAACGTTGTCGCGCTAAAGGGAACTCCACCTGCCGACTGTGGCCAGATTCCGACTGTGTGGTCGACATAATACGGAGCAAATCCCTGTGCCTCCAATTCCTCTGCCGTGAGATTTTTGGTCAGCTGATGAACAATGGCACATACCATCTCCATGTGGTTCAATTCTTCGGTACCGGGATGATGGAAATAATAATTGATTTAGAAAATGTATATAATATAGAAGATATATAGATAATTATATCAAGGTTTTTATTGATGAGCAACCCTGTTCAAATGTTTTTCAATGTCCTCTTTCGCTCTTGGCACAGTATGGTTACAGCCCAACTGCTCCAACCCATCCAGGCAGGCCATTACTCCCGAACAGATTACTCGTTGTTCCTCTTTAATCATCCGGATCTCTTTATCCTGATTATTTTGATTTTCAAACCATGAATGCGCTTTCAAAATAATTGTAAAAATTGCCCCCAGAGAAGTAACGACTGATGCCATAGTTATAATAATTTGCACTATCATCCTTGTCCCTCCTTCTCTTGATCTACCAAGTAGTTTGATTCAGCATTTTTAGGAACATAATTTAATAACGCTGAACAGCCTGCTGCAATTGCCGACGACAATAGAGGAAGAATCCATGTTTTCCATTCTTGCAAATTATAATCTCCAGTCGCCATCTGTGTAAGCATTACTCCGGCAAATGCCTGAAAA
Source organism: uncultured Eubacteriales bacterium (assembly GCA_900319095.1). Lineage (GTDB taxonomy): Bacteria > Bacillota > Clostridia > Lachnospirales > Lachnospiraceae > Eubacterium_F. The sequence goes on from ONNE01000112.1 coordinate 1,480, forward strand.
AAAGTCCTAATTGCTCTCATGCCCCAATCTTTCATTCAGTTCACCTTCCTCTCCCTTTAGGCTAAGTATTTTGACTTCATCCAGCCAACAATACCGTTATATCTCACTTTTGTAAACTTTCCGAAAACAAAAGTCTTGGTATACATCACTTCCACTTTTGTTCCATTCGGTAATTTCTTCTTTTTTATTTTTGTGTGATCCTTATTCCATATATTAAGCCCCCTTTTTGTTCCTCTCACACACATCGTCCATGTATTTTTAAACTTGTCCGGGGTACCATACTGGAGCTTTAGATTTGTTGTAGTGCTCCCCCATTTTCCCAAATAAAAATGAGGTGTATCCGGAAATGACTTCCAGTCTCCTCCCCATGCCAGACCAACACCTTTGTCTTTTGCAATCTCTGCCACCTGTCTGAGCAGCGATCCATCGTAGGTCTTATTCTTGTCATTAATTGCAATGTCGAACGCAATTCCCCACATGTGCTGACTGCTGTAGGTACTTCCTTGGGCATTTGTGACGATTTTTCCCGGTGCCGATCGCCCTTTCGCATACAAAGAATCCTGATACTCTTTTGTTCGGAATCCCTCTGTAATGATCAGATAAATTCCTCTCTCCTTACTTTTTTTAAGGAGTAGCCCCAGCTTATAATCAAGCCATGGGTGTAGCTTGGTGCGGTCAATTCTCACATCATGTTTTTGTATCATAATAAATCACTCTCCTTTTTCATAGTATCCTTCACCAAAAATTCAAGCGCCCCGGCAACTTCCGGAAGCACCTTCACACCATCTAGATTTGTTATGTTGATCTGATATAGATCTATCTCCACCTCAAAGTTATCCAGTTCTTTTTTCCTCTCCCAATATTCATCTTTTGTCTCAGATTTTAGTTTGAGACCACCTCCCTCTATCACATATTCCCCATGCTCATCCTTTTCCAAATATTTTTCTTCAAGTTTTACCGATTCTTCCAAGTAATGGGCCAATAGTTCCTGAATGGTCTTTAAATTTTTTGAAATTTTAAGAGCTGTTCTATAACTCAACTCCTTAGTCCCAAGAAATTCCAATCCTTTTTTTGCATCAATCAGTTTTGAATAGCTTAGTTTTAGTTTCATTTTATCTCTCCTTTTCATTATTTATTTTTAATAGGCGTTTGCGAAACGCCACAAGCCGCATAATTACGGCATTTTTTTGTTACTAAAATCAAAAATCTCCTCACGGTTTGTGGTATA
>ONNE01000194.1 GCA_900319095.1 uncultured Eubacteriales bacterium
GAAAGAGGTAGCTCTGGAAAAAGACAAAGTTCGCGACGAAATGAAACAGGAGATGGTTCAGGTAGCAACGCTCATGGCCGGAAAGTTCGTCTCAAATTCTCTGGATGAACAGACGCAGGCACAACTTGTCGCAGACACATTGAAAGATATGGGTGATGATACATGGCAAAATTAGTTTCAAAGGTATATGGTGATGCTTTGTTCTCACTTGCTGTTGAAGAAGATAAATTAGATGTAATTTGGGAAGAAGTGAGGGGCATCCGTGATATTCTTGCGGAGCATAAGGATTTTATGTCTGTGATATGTCACCCGGAGATGCCACAGGAGAAGAAATTGTCTGTTTTGAATGATATATTCAAAGACAAAGTGTCAGATGACACGATGGGTTTTTTGAATGTGCTGGTTCGAAAAGGACGATTCGGAGAGATTCTTCCCATGCTAGACTATTTCGATGAGCAGGCGAAAGAGTATAAAAAGATCGGTGTGGTAAAGGTTGCAACACCAATGCCACTGACCGAACAACAGAGGGAGCAGGTAGAGAAAAAGCTTCTGGACGTCACCAATTATGAGAGCTTACAGATGAACTACCAGGTGGATGAGAGTCTGCTTGGCGGCATGGTGATTCGAATTGGTGACCGGGTTCTCGATAACAGCATTCGATCCAAGATTGAGTCGATGTCGAGACAATTATATAGAGTAAAACTATCCTAGATGGTAGTTTTCATGAAAGAAGGTGTGCTTTTACATGAACTTAAAACCTGAAGAGATTAGTTCAGTGATTAAAGAAGAAATAAAGAAATATAGTACGGAGTTTGAAGTTGCCAATGTAGGAACCGTCATTCAGGTTGCCGACGGTATTGCCCGTATTCATGGACTGGAAAAAGCCATGCAGGGTGAATTGTTGGAATTCCCGAATGAAATATACGGTATGGTGCTGAACCTCGAAGAGGATAATGTAGGTGCCGTGCTTCTCGGTGATGCGGCCAACATCAATGAAGGCGATCTCGTTAAGACGACAGGACGTGTTGCGACAGTGCCGGTCGGTGATGCTCTGAGCGGCCGTGTTGTGAATGCATTGGGACAACCGATCGATGGAAAAGGACCGATCAATACGGATAAGATGCGTCCGATTGAGCGTGTGGCATCGGGTGTTATCTCGCGTAAATCGGTCGATACACCGCTTCAGACCGGTATTAAGGCGATCGATTCCATGGTTCCGATCGGAAGAGGACAGCGTGAGTTGATCATCGGTGACCGTCAGACCGGTAAGACAGCGATTGCCATTGATACCATTATCAATCAGAAAGATCAGGATGTACTCTGTATTTATGTGGCAATTGGTCAGAAGGCTTCGACCGTTGCCAATATTGTAAAGACGTTGGAAGAGAGCGGTGCCATGGACTATACGACCGTTGTTGTGGCGTCAGCCAGTGAACTGGCACCACTTCAATATATCGCTCCGTATGCAGGATGTGCGATGGGCGAAGAGTGGATGGAGAACGGCAAGGATGTACTTGTGGTATATGACGATCTGAGCAAGCATGCTGCTGCCTACCGTACCCTGTCACTCCTTTTGAGAAGACCGCCAGGACGTGAGGCATATCCTGGTGATGTATTCTATCTGCACTCAAGACTGCTTGAGCGCGCAGCAAGACTTTCCGATGCCCTGGGCGGTGGTTCCCTGACAGCTCTCCCGATTATTGAGACGCAGGCGGGAGATGTATCTGCCTATATTCCGACCAACGTAATCTCAATTACAGATGGTCAGATTTATCTGGAGACAGAGATGTTCAATTCCGGTTTCCGGCCAGCGGTCAATCCGGGTCTGAGCGTGTCCCGTGTAGGTGGTTCGGCTCAGATCAAAGCGATGAAGAAGATTGCGGGACCGATTCGTATTGAGTTGGCGCAGTACCGCGAGCTGGCTGCGTTCTCGCAGTTTGGTTCCGATCTGGATGCCGATACAAAACGCCAGTTGGATCAGGGTGAGCGCATACGTGAGATTCTCAAGCAGGGTCAGTATGCTCCGCTTCCGGTATGGTACCAGGTAATCATAATCTATGCAGCGACCAAACAGTATCTTCTGGACATACCGGTAGAAGATATTCTGGCATTTGAAAAAGGCTTATTTGATTTCATTGACACGAAATATCCGGATGTGCCTTCTGCCATCCGTGATGCCAAAGAAATCAAAGAAGATACAGAGAAAAAGTTGATTCAGGCAATCGAAGAATACAAAAATGTATTTTTGCATGAGAATTAGAGAGGTGTGATGATATGGCCTCAATGAGAGATATCAAAAGGCGCAGAGATAGTATTCAGAGCACTTCTCAGATTACCAAAGCCATGAAACTTGTCTCAACGGTGAAATTGCAAAAGGCAAAAGGGCACGCTGAAGAGACAAAACCATATTTCAACAAAATGTATGAGACGGTATCCGGAATGCTTGCCCGTTCCGGTGGATCTTCCTCCAATCCCTATGTGAGAAACAACCGGGGGGACGCGGATTCAGCGCAGAAGCCGAAAAAGAAGGGTGTCATTATGATTACCTCGAACAGAGGACTGGCAGGCGGATACAATTCAAATGTGATCAAGTTGGTTACCAATGGAGACTTCGACAAGGAGAACACAGTGATCTATCCTGTGGGACGAAAAGGCCTTGAGGCGATGAACCGTATGGGGTATACCCTGCAGGGAGATTATTCTGAAGTGATCAACAAACCGCTTTTTGGCGATGCCGTGAGCATTGGAAAGACCGTTTCGGCAGCATTGGAAAATGGTGAAATCGATGAAGTGTATCTGGCTTATACCGTTTTTAAAAACACAGTGACCCAGATTCCTACGCTGATCAAGATTCTTCCATTTGACGAGGAAGATATCGCTGAATCCCAAAGTGGTGAGAACAGCAAGGCGGAGGGACCGGTGGCATTGATGAATTACGAACCAGAGGAAGAAGAAACTCTGGGATATATTATTCCTCTATATATGAACAGCCTTATTTTTGGAGCATTGGTGGAGGCAGTTGCCAGTGAGAACGGTGCCCGTATGCAGGCGATGGACAATGCGACGAGCAATGCAGAGGAAATGATTGATACACTGGGATTACAGTACAATCGTGCGCGTCAGGCTGCGATTACCCAGGAATTGACAGAGATTGTGGCGGGTGCGTCCGCTATTGAGTAAATGTGCGTTTATTTTAGGAGGTTAAAATGGCAGAGAATAATGAAAAAAAATCTCTTGGCGTTATTACCCAGATTATCAGTGCCGTTTTGGATATTAAATTCCAGGACGGGCAGCTTCCGGAAATTAATGAGGCGATCAATATTCCGCTGGAAGATGGCGGGAAATTGGTAGTGGAAGTTGCACAGCACTTGGGTGATGACACGGTTCGCTGTATCGCCATGGGACCGACCGATGGATTGGTTCGTGGAATGCAGGCGCAGGCCACCGGAGCACCGATCAGTGTGCCGGTAGGAGAAGAGACTTTGGGGCGTATGTTCAACGTCCTTGGTGAGCCGATTGATGAAAAAGAGCCACCGAAAGTAAAAGAATACGATCCGATTCACAGAAAGGCACCTAGTTTCGAAGAGCAGTCAACCGAATCTGAGATTCTTGAGACAGGTATTAAGGTAATTGACCTTCTTTGCCCATATCAAAAAGGTGGTAAGATTGGTCTGTTCGGTGGTGCCGGTGTAGGTAAGACCGTATTGATTCAGGAGTTGATTACCAATATTGCGACAGAGCATGGTGGATATTCCGTATTTACCGGTGTAGGAGAGCGTACCCGTGAAGGAAATGATCTCTATTATGAGATGATTGAATCCGGTGTTATCGATAAGACGACCATGGTATTCGGTCAGATGAATGAGCCACCGGGAGCCAGAATGCGAGTAGGACTGACAGGACTTACCATGGCAGAGTATTTTCGTGATAAAGGCGGAAAGGACGTGCTTCTTTTCATCGACAATATCTTCCGTTTCACGCAGGCAGGTTCTGAGGTGTCCGCGCTGCTAGGACGTATGCCGAGTGCGGTTGGTTATCAGCCGACCCTGCAGACCGAGATGGGTGCTTTGCAGGAGCGTATTACATCGACAAAGAGCGGTTCAATCACATCCGTACAGGCAGTTTACGTGCCGGCCGATGACCTTACGGACCCGGCTCCGGCTACGACATTCGCCCATCTGGATGCCACCACCGTATTGGATCGTTCCATTGCAGAGCTTGGTATTTATCCGGCTGTGGATCCGCTTGGTTCGACTTCGCGTATGTTGGATCCGAGAATTCTCGGTGAAGACCACTATGCCGTGGCCAGAGGAGTACAGGAGATTTTGCAGCGCTATAAAGAATTACAGGATATTATTGCAATCCTTGGTATGGATGAGCTGTCAGAGGATGAGAAGCTTCTCGTAAACCGTGCCAGAAAGGTACAGCGTTTCTTGTCACAGCCATTCAACGTGGCAGAACAGTTTACCGGTCTTCCGGGAAAATATGTACAGCTGTCGGATACCATTCAGGGATTCAAAGAAATTCTGGATGGTCAGCATGATGAAATTCCGGAAAGCTATTTCCTGAATGCAGGAAGCATTGAAGATGTTGTAACTCGTTATAAAGAGAGCAAATAATCTTCGCGGCACAGCAGGAAAGGATGTGGTTACAACATGGCTGGACTGAAAAAATTTCAGTTGGAAGTAATTTCACCGGAACGTGTTTTCTATACAGGTGAAGTGGAGATGGTTGAACTGACGACGACAGAGGGAGATATCGGAATCTATGCCGATCATATTCCGCTGACGACCATCGTTGCACCGGGAATTCTGACAATCACAGAAGACGGTGATCAGATGAAGGAGGCCTCTCTGCTTGAGGGATTTATGGAGATTACACAGGATAAAGTGACAATCTTGGCACAGTCTTGTGAGTGGCCGGATGAGATTGATATGAATCGTGCCACAGAGGCACGTGACCGCGCGGAGCGAAGACTAAAGAGCACGGACGAAAACATCAATATGTCCCGTGCGGAGCTGGCACTTCGCAAATCGCTGGTCCGCATCAAGTTGGCAGAAAAGAAATAAAGGGTGCAAAGGGAGAAACCTCTCGGGAAATCAAATGCGTAGCGTGGGATTTTTCCGGGAGGTTTTAAAAAAGGAGGAAAAGGGATGAATTCATGGAGAAAATATTATTTGTCACTGATTTTATTAATTGTGGGGATTTCATTGACAGGGTGTGGTGCTTCAGGGGGCGGCAGTTCAAAGAACAGTTCCTATGATTCGAACGGATATGGGAATTCATCGGATTTAGAAATATCAGAGGAAGAGTCCGGGCTGGCAGATACGGATGCGAGCGGGGGACAGGAAAAATCAGAGAAAAACGATTCGTCCGAACAGAGTAAGGCGAACATAGATCTTGAAAAGATTATATACAGTGGGAGTGTCACAGTGTACACAGAGAATTTTCAAAAAACACTGAGTGCACTGGATGAGATGGTAAAAAGTAATCAGGGCTTTGTTGAGAGCAGTAACTTCAATGATTCCAACGCAGCGGAGGGAAACTCGTCCGATTACACGAGCCACTATTCCTATGAGGCAACGATTCGGATTCCGAGCGAACAGTTTCAGAAGGTGATCGATTCCGTTGGGGAGTTGGGAAAGGCAAGCAATAAGACGACACAGGCAGAGAATGTGACACAAGAGTACAGAGATAGTCAGGCAGAACTGGAAGTCTATCAGGCTCAGCGTGAGCGGTATATGGAGCAGTTAAAGAGTGTCAAGGATGACAATGTGGCTCTCTCCCTGCAGGAGAAGATTCTGCAGCTTGACACACAGATTGCCAAGATAAAATCGAGATTGACCAATATGGATAATCAGGTCAATTATTCCACCATTCATGTCAGCGTACAGGAATATACCATGTATGAAGAAGAGCAGGAAAAGACATTTTTCAAAGAATTAAAAGATGTTTTAAAAGAAGCGGTAGAAAACATAGGAGATATGACATTGGTGATCATCCGCTTTGTGACAATCTGGCTGTTCCGCATTATCGTTTATGGAATTTTGGCAATTATAATTTTTAAGGTCATCGTATACATCCTGAAGTTCTTTGGAATTCTGAAATCCGATAACCGTTTTACCTTAAAAAATATATTAAAAAAGAGGAATTGATATGGATAAGACGAAGATGAAAAAATGGATTGCGATTGGCTTGTCCATGATCTTGTTCTTCCCGTTTGATGCCGGGTTCACTCATGCCAGAGAAATTGAAGCAGGCAATCCGAACCCGGTGGGAGGAGTCTATGAGCCGCAAATTCGGAAAAACAGGGTTCTTTCATCGAATGAGAAAAGTCAGAACAAAAAGAGAATTGCAAGGCAGTCAGCCAATTCTTCAGGGGATGATTCAGTCTATAAAACGATTCTCAAGAGGGGAAAAAGTTCCTATGGATATCAGTCACTGACCGAACCACAAAAAGAAATCTATGACAACATTGACCTGGCGATGGAGACATTCGCTGAGAGCGGATCGGATGCAAAAGATTATGAGACAAAAAATTTCCCGGAAGATGCTTCCGAGTACGAAGATGAATACACGATTGCGGTTGTGCCTGTCAATCAGACAGAGGAGGGGAGCGTGACCGTTGAGGACTTGTGCGTGGCACAGGTGGTCTTTGAACATGACAATCCTCAGTGTTACTTTTTGAAGAGTTCATTTTCTTATAACGAGTTTGACGTGGAAGAGGGAGTCGTTCCGGCTGATCTGGTGCTGTATTGTGATGCATCGTTTGACGAAGCGCAGACCCGCAGAGCAATCGATGAAAAAATCGGACAGACAATGGAAAATCTTCAGTTGCAATTGGAAGAATCTTCCGATAACTATGAAAAAGTTCTTATCATACACGACTTTATTCTGGATGCCGTTGACTATCGCTTTCAATCCCCGAATGTGGCAGATGATACGCAGATGGCACACAGTATCGCAGGAGTTTTCGATGAGTATGGGGCAGTCTGTGAGGGGTATGCAAAGACTTTTCAATTTATCACGGACTATGTGGGAATCCGGTCGGTCTATCTCACCGGATACTCCGACTACAGTGAGGACGATGGATATTCAGGGGGCCATGCCTGGAATTTAGTGTCATTTGATGATCAAAATTATTACTGTATGGATCTGACATGGGATGATCGCGGCAGTGGGAAAGAACCGGATAAAATCTATACATGGTATGCAATGCCAAAGGATGTTTTTGGTACCCGTCATTTTAGCGGTGTCTCAGAGGATCCGGTGTCGCTGGGGTGGTCATACGAGCTGCCGGAGAGTGTGATGAATGACATGACAAAAACCTATTATGCCGTTTATCGCTCCTATATTCCGGAGCAGGAACAACCGATGAGCGAGTCCATGGTGAAAGAATTTCTGATACAGGCAGTCCGATCGGCACCCGCTGGACAGGGGCTTCAGCTTCTGATTTCAACCGATGAAAACAACACACTTCGAAACATGATACAAGCAGTGCTTGGCGTTGAGTCACTTCCGGGACTGAGTGTGGGAAGCTATAGAAATATGGAGAGTCTGTATGTAAAAAAAGAGTTGGCAGATACCATTTTAAAAGAGGAAGAATCAACAGAAGAACCTTCTTCGGACGATGAGAAGGAAGGGGAGGAGAGCGAAACTCCAAAAACGGAAGAACCGGTGCCGACGCAGGCACCGACGCAGGTACCAACGCAGACACCGGTGCAGGTAGCGACGCAGACACCAGTGCAGGTGGCGACGCAGACACCAACTCAGACGCCGACGGCTGCACCGGGGACAACCGGATCAACGGAAAAGAAAAAAACATTGAAAGTATCTTCTGTCAAAATCAAAAAAGGAAGAAAAAAGATTACCGGCAAAGTATCGGTCAAGGGGACAACCATCCGGATCAGGATTGGGAAAAAGGCTTTCAAAAAGGCGGCTGTAAAGGGAAAAACATTTGTCTTTTCTACAAAAAAATTGAAGAAAAAGACAAAAATAACAATACGGGCGACCAAAAAAGGATATAAAACATTCACAAAAGCCTATCGTATTTAAGAAAAAAAACAGACATTTCATAGTCATTTAACTTTTTTTTCAAGGGTATATATGCTATGATAATTACATTAAAGGGATCATACCAGGAGGTTAGGAAAATGGCATTGTTGAACAAAGAAAAATGGATGCAGGGTTTTGGCAAAGCCGTTGATGTTGTCAATGATACGGCAGATAAGACTGGTCGTTATATAAAAGAGAAAGAGTGGGATAAAAGAGCGGTCGAAGTGATCAGCAGCGTGGAAAACGGTGTTGAGGAAATTGGCAAAGAGATAAAGTCTGCTTTTTCAGGCAAATAAGAGAGGTAGCAAAAGAGTATGTGGTTGGCAGACAGATGGACAGACTATCGGGTTTTGGATACCTCTGCAGGAGAAAAGCTTGAACAGTGGGGAGATTATATTTTGGTCCGGCCGGATCCACAGGTGATTTGGGACACTCCTCATACATTACCTGAGTGGAAAAAGAAGAACGCACACTATCACAGGAGCAGCAAGGGTGGAGGTCAGTGGGAGTTTTTCGATTTGCCGGAACAGTGGAAGATACATTACAACTTGAAAGATTTACCGGAGGGACAGGATGAGATTCAATTTCATCTCAAGCCTTTTCGCTTCAAGCACACCGGAGTGTTCCCGGAACAGGCAGTAAACTGGGACTGGTGCAGCGGACTGATCCATGAGCGGAAAAGAAAGGAAGCGGACAGGGAGATTAAAATTCTCAATCTGTTTGCCTACACCGGTGGGGCGACGATCGCCTGTGCGAAGGCGGGCGCATCGGTCACGCATGTTGATGCATCGAAGGGGATGGTTACATGGGCAAAGGAAAATGCCCAGATATCCGGACTTGAACACGCTCCGATCCGTTGGCTGGTAGATGATTGCACAAAATTTGTAGAGAGAGAGATCCGTCGTGGAAATCACTATGACGGAATTATCATGGATCCGCCCTCATATGGGAGGGGACCAAAGGGTGAAATCTGGAAGATTGAAGAGAAAGTGTACGATCTTATCCGGTTGTGTTCACAGCTTTTGTCCGGGGAGCCATTGTTTTTTTTGATTAATTCATATACAACAGGACTTCAGCCGGGAGTCTTGTCCTATATGTTGAATCTTACACTGACACAGAAATGGGGAGGTGACGTCAGGGCACAGGAGATCGGAATTCCTGTCCAAAGCAAAAGCGACTCACCGGCATCCGGTCTGGTACTCCCCTGCGGAGCCAGTGGTCGGTGGATGTTTTTGCAATGATTTTTTTGGAAATGAGGTAAGAGATAGAATGTCTGTAGTGGCAGGAGGTAATGGATTGATTGGTATGACAGAATTATCGGATTTTTGTATGGCAGCAGTGATTGTGAGCCTTCTGTCGGTTGGGATTGTCGTCAACAAAGGTCTGGCGAGACGAAAAAATAAAATTTTGCTCTTTTTGGTGCTGGATTGTTTTGTGGCAGCAGCGATGACGGCAATTGGGCAATACATCCCATCGATGGATCTGGATCCGATTTCGGCCGATTTAGCAATTAAAATTTGTCTGTATATCTATCACGCATTTCATTCTATATTTGCGATATTGTTTGTGATGTATGTCATTGAAGCGGCAGGACAGTGGCATGAGATGACATGGACGTGGCTGATTCTTTTGATTCTTCCGACTATCATCTTTTTGATTGCGCTGGCATTTAACCCTGAGACCAATTGGGTATTTACCGTATATGATATGGCATATTACAGAGGTGAAGGTATCTATATGGAATATGCGTTTGCCATGATTGACTTTTTGATTGTGATTGCTTTGATGCTGGTGTTCCGCAATGCGATTGGAAGAGTGAAGCTGTTTCGGATGGCGGGATTCTTTTTCCTCTCCATGATTGGAGTGGTCGTTCAGATGCTGATTCCGGAATACAATGTCGAGATGTTCATTGAGTCGGTCTCTCTGATTGGATTGGTTGCCTTGATTGAAAATCTGGATGAATTGATTAATCCGACTACCAATCTTTATAACAAAGAGACGTTTTTGCTGGATAACAAACAATTTATCGCCACTAGAATAGAATATGCCGTCCTTGTCATAAGGCTGAACAAATATGAGCATATGGTCACAGCGCTTGGGGCAGCACCGATTTTGGAAATCACCAAAGACATCGCAGCGTGGATTCATGAAAATGCTACGACTACGGACTGTTATGATTTGGAAAATGGTGTTTTTGCTGTGATTTTACGCAATAAAAAAACGGATCACGAATCCTTGATACAAAAATTCTTTGAACGCTTTAGCGAATCATGGACCTGTAATGATCTGGCGATTCAGTTTAACACAGATTTGTTTTATCTGAATATTCCTCAGGATATGAACTCGATCAATGAGATTATGTCTGTCTTGGGAGCACAGCCGGATGATAACTCCGGTGGCGTACGCGTGCTGCGAGGAGAAAAACTATCCTTCATAAAGAGAGAGAGCATGGTTGAGGCCGCTCTGAGACGTGGTCTCAAAGAAGATGCGTTGAAGGTATTTTACCAGCCGATTTTTGACACAAAGCAGGGAGTGATTCACTCAGCAGAAGCGCTGGCGCGATTTGAGGACAGTGAACTCGGATATATTAATCCGGAGGAATTTATTCACGTGGCAGAAAAATCTGCCCTGATTCCGGATGTCGGAGAGAGAGTATTTGAGATCGTGTGCCGGGATATATCCTCAGGGAAGCTGGCGGATGCGGGAATCGACTTTGTTGAGGTGAATCTATCCCCGGTTCAGTGTATGAAAGAAGATCTGGACAAAGATTTCCAAAAAATCATGCAGCGTTATGGAGTTACGACGGACGACATTAACCTTGAGGTGACTGAGTCAGCGGTAGAGATGGATTCGAGAGTCTTCTTTGAGACGATTGATAAGCTCAAGAAATTAGGATTCCATTTTTCGCTGGATGATTATGGGACGGGTATTTCAAATATCTCTTCCCTGTTTAATATGAAGTTTCATATCATAAAGATTGATAAGAGTATCTTGTGGAATGCGGATAAGAGTGATTCGGCCCGCATGATTTTAGACAGTATCATTCGCATGATCCTCAGCCTGAATATAAAGATCGTGACCGAGGGAGTGGAGACAGAGTTCCACAAGGATATGCTTACCAGTGCCGGAGTTGAATATCTGCAGGGATACCTGTTCTCGGCACCGGTAGAGCTGGATAAGTTTGTTCGAATAACCAAAGAGTACAATCGTCTTAACAGTGAGAATGGATGAATTCAAAGATGAGAGAGAGCATCTCGCGGCTCCAAAAAGGCCCCTCATGAGGACCACCCTCCACAGTGACAAATGAGACATCTGCCCCGATTTCTTTTAGTATCTTAAATAATCGGGCGCTGTGCTCATAGGGAATCAGAAGATCTCCGGTGCCATGTGCGAGCAAGATGGGTGGCAGAGAAGGTTTTTTTGGAAGTTCGTTTAGAATATGACAGGGACTCATCGCTTTTAGTACAGAGTATTCTTCATCCACTTTCCCATCGGATAACGCCTCAAACACAGACTTTATGTCTGTATCCATCCCGGGGTCCAGATAAAAATCGACAAAATCCGTGGTGGGAAAACAGCTGATGATATAATCGATTTTATCTGAAAATTCAGGATATTCCATGTCCTGAATTTTATTTTTTTCAGAGAGGAGACAGAGCGTTGAGGTCTCTGAGTGGGGAATTAGGTCAAAATAGGTTTCATTCGTATAAAGAGCACTGAGAATAGCCAGGTTGCCACCGGAGGAAGTTCCAAAAAGACCGATCCGGTCAGCATCGATCCCATAGATGTCAGCATTTTTTCGAAGGAAGCGAATGGCTGTCTTGACATCTTGAATGCAGGCAGGATAAGGATGTCCCTGCGTGGCATCGCGATGGGTAATGGCAGCGACTACATATCCCTCTTGTGCGAATTTTGACAGCTGGGGAATCTCATACCACACATTGGGAAAGGTCCACCCACAACCCTGGATAAATACAATCAGCGGATAGCGGGGAATCTCGCCGCCCTCGTGATCCCACCAGGGTGACAGAATCTGCATCGTCAATTCCTCGCCATCCTGTCGGGAAAAGACAATATCCGGAAAAATTTCAGCCATACCGCTCATGTCCGGATTCATTGAAATCGTTTTTTCATAACTCATAGCATAGTACCTCGTTTCGCTCTGTTTTGATATCCATATTTTAGCAGAAAAATCAGCGGGAGAAAAGTACAAACATCAAGGGTATGTGCATGGACAAAAGGACTGGCAGATGCTATAATTTAGATATAGTAGGAAGTCGATGGTGCGATTAGGAGAAGAACAATATATGACGATAAACAAATGGGGAAAAAAAGCGAGGGTCATTCTGGTTATGATTTTGTTGTGTGGTCTATTTTTATTCGATACACCACAGACTGCTCTGGCGAGAGATTATAGCAAATACTCAAATCAGAAAATCGGTTTTGGCCTGAGTCTCAGAAAAGATCACAAGCGTCCGGGATGTTCCGTTCCCAAGGGGAAAAAACTCTCGGACTATCGGGCGTTTTATTGTAATATAAAAGCATCCCGGAAAAAAGAGAAAGTAATTTATCTGACCTTTGACTGTGGATATGAGGGAGGATATACGAAAAAGATTCTGGATACGTTAAAAAAGAACAAGATTAAGGCAATCTTTTTTGTGACGGAAGCGTATATCAAACAGGCTCCCAAATTGGTCAAGAGAATGAAAAAAGAGGGACATCTGGTGGGAAACCATACATGTACACATCCACAGCTCACATCCTGTTCGGTCAAAAAGATAAAAAAAGAACTGAGACAATGTGAGAAAACCATGAAAAAGCTGACGGGTTATACGATGGATAAATACATGCGGCCGCCCGAAGGGGTCTATAGTAAAAGAGTGCTGAAGGTGATTCAGGATATGGGATATGCGACCATGTTCTGGAGCCTGGCATACTATGATTATGATCCGGGACATCAGCCGGGAATACAGGCAGTTATCAAGAAGTTTAAGACGTATTATTTTCCGGGGATGATGCCTCTGGTTCATGTTGTGTCAAAATCCAATATGCAGGCGTTACCGGATGTCATCAAATTCATGAAGCAAAAGAAATACCGGTTTGGCACAGTGGATGAATTTGTGACTTTGCCGGGAGATGAAAAAGAAGTGACCAGTACCAGGCTGGATGAAAATTCAATTGGTGCTGAGCAGAATAAATAAAAAAGGAGAGAGATTTATGGAAAAGAGATGGGGAAAACGCGTGTGCGCCGTCATTCTGGCATTGGCTCTTGCGATGCCAATGGTCAACATGGCATCAACTTCTAAGGCAAACACGACACCGAGCACAGACTATAAGAGATTGGCGGCTGCCGGCATGGTCTCGGATTTGCAGGATGTAGAGGACGGTGATACAAAGACATTTACAGTGGCGATGATGTCGGGAAATTGTCACTTGTTTGCAGAGGTATTGGGATACAACGGAGAGGATGGTACCCAGTACTGGATGACGACAGAATATGGAGAAGGTATTCGGAATACCTGGTTTTGGCCGTCCAGCTATCTGGTACCTTCCAGCCAGTCACTGAGCGATAACTGTAATGGTGTCTTTACGCAGTATCACCTCTATGAGATTTCGGTGACAAGAGACGGAACAAAGTATACGTTTGTTTACCGCGATTTTACTGACAATAACGAGAATCTCATTCAGTATGATAGCACGGATACAACCAATCTTATTCAGAATGTAGAATTCCAGATTCAGTGCCGGGGAGGAGAAATGCTTGTCTATACAGGAACGGCACAGGAGAATGGTTTTGCGCAGGGAGAAGACGGAGAGGATATTCCGGTTCTTCTCAGTCACGGCAAGGATAGAACCAGAGAAGTAAAAAAGAGTGAACTGAAAGAGACGCTTCCGGATCCAGCTGCATATACGGTTGCTGATCTGTCCACACAGGGCAAGGCGAAAGACGGAACTTATGCCGATTATTTTTTGAAAGACGATTTACAGGAAGTACGCATTCAGATGGATGAGAACAATCTGGACTATGTCTTTCAGAATGCCACAGAAAAGCCGACGGTTCTGGCAGATTCTGTATCCATTGGGGGAAAAGAGGTTAAGTATGCCGGATTCAAGTCCAAGGGAAACTATACGCTCAGTCATACCTACTCGGACAGTCTGAGTGACCGCTTTTCATTTACGATTAACTTTGGAAAATATATCAAGAAAAAGAATGGATACGATGACGGTCAGAATTTTTATGGCGTGAAAAAGATCAGTTTTAATAACTTCTTCTTTGATAAAACCATGATGAAAGAATACTGCGCATTTAAACTCTGGCATGCGATGGGCGTTCCGGCTCCGGAGTATGGATTGGCAAAAGTATATATCAATGACGAATACTACGGTGTATATTTCATGGTGGAGTCCATGGATTCTACGATCATTAAGAGATCGACCGGTTCCGGGAAAGCGAGTGACTATATCGTAAAACCGCAGAACTGTATTGTCAAATATTCTTCTGCGCTGGATTCATACAAGGACTCTGAGAGCGGACAGTTTACTCTGGACTCTCTGCAGAACAGCAATGCCCTGGTACAGGATTCCAATGGGTATTGGATCGCAAATTCTCTGCTGGCGGCTACTTCTCAGGGGCTTTGGGAGAGAGATGACAGTACCCTGCAGGATGTGGCAGAGATGATGCCAACGGTATTGAACTGGGAAGAAAAGCTGACATTACTGAGTGGAGGCAAAGATTTTTCGGGAAATTCCATCGATGTGAATAGTAAAGAGTATTTGGAATTGTTAGAGAGTATCATTGACACAGATGAAGTGGTGAGATATTTTGCCACACACAGCTTTATCGTACAAAAAGATTATATGTTTACCTGGCAGCAGAACTTTGGTCTGTATGTCGATGACAATGGAAAAGCAATGTACATTCCGTGGGATTATGACATTGGCTGGGGTGCTTATGGTGGAAGTGCTAACGCACAGAGCATTGCCAATTTGAATCGTGATGTGATGTATTCCAGAGGAACCTTTACGGATGGATATACGATAACCAACGATTCGACACCGGATTCCGTTTACCGGGATTTTCCGATGATCTACGTAATCTGGCAGAATGATTCACTTCGCGAGAAATACTATAAATATATGGATGACTGCGCTAAGATAACCGACTTGGGTGGCACAACATCATTTGGCGATCCTTACGATAGCGCAACAATTTCCACTGCGATAGAAGAGATGTTTCCAAAATTAAAAGAAGCTCTTAAAGAGGAATTGGCCTCGAATGCTTATTATATCAATCATGAGAACAATATGGGCAATATTCCGTTAGTGCAGCCGGATACACTAAATCTTGCCCTGCCGAATCTGAAAAAGGGAATTGCGATGAGATCGGTTGGTGTTTACTTGCAGAGTAAGAATATCGATTCCAAGGTGACAGGATATGGCTGTGACTATGGGACAGTCGGAAACTCTCTGACGGGCACTCCGTCCACGAGCGGAAATCTTACCTGTGTAAATGAAGATACCGGAATTTTTGCGGTTGCCAACTACTCCGATGATACAGACGAGGGACCGGTTTTATCGGTTGAGGAATTGAAAACCAATGACAGTGTCTATCGGGCGATCCAGTCTAAAATAGGAGACACCAAAGAGGATCAGCAGCTGATTGTATACCACATAAGCAACACAAAGCAGCCGACCGGCAAATATCAATTATATATTCCGATGTCCCGACAATTTGCTTGGGATGGAGCACAGGTTTATACGTACAACAACAGTTCGGATACGCTGAAAAAACAGAGTGATGTGGCGATCGACGATAATATCTATTCATTTGAAACGAGCGACTTGACATATGTAGCCGTATTAAAAAATTCAGGAGATGGAACGACCAATGAAATCGGTTACAGGGCAACGTTTGAAAAAGATGAGGGAGTGCAGTCTGTTGATGTATATAGCACACAGAACTATGATACCGCGACGAGCACAGATGTCGTTTCCTGTTATGCCAAAGATTCCCAGACCGGGGAAGCAAAAAAAGATGGTAATGATCAGATTAACTTCAAGATTAACTTAAAAGACGGATATGAGTTGGTTTCTGTAGAAGTCACACCGAAGGATGCTTATAAGAATATAAAGGAATTAGGGGAAGAACTTGAGAATGGATATCGTATCACAAAGGTGACAGCGGATTTGACGATTGCGATAACAACAAAAGAAATCAAGAGCGATGAAGAACCGGAAAAACCAGAGGAACCGGAAATTACTCCATCCGAACCACAGCAGCCGGATAGCGGTGTGAACAAAGAGGAGGGGCAGCCGGCACAGACCACAACACAGACCACGTCGGCTCCACAATCGAAGGTTGATTCCTCTCAGAGCGATGCAAAAGCGGATTCCAAGAACGAGACAGATCAGAAAGATTCGATTGCCAGGGTAACGCTTTTATCTGCCAAAAACAGTAAGAGGAAAGCGATTGTCATTAAGTGGAAAAAACAATCCGGTGTCAAAGGATATCAGTTACAATACGCACTGAATAAAAAATTTACAAAGAGCAAAAAATCAAAGTTCACGACAAAGACAACAGATACCGTGAAGAAATTGAAGAAGAAAAAAACCTACTTTGTGAGAGTGCGCGCCTACAGGATTTCTTCCGGCAAAAAACAGTATGGGACATGGAGTAAAGTTTTAAAAGTTGAGGTAAAAAAATGATTCGGATGAGGGAAAAAGTGAAAAAATCCAGTTTTCCGGTACTATTGTTTCTGTCGGTTCTGCTGCTGGTATCATGCTCTTCGAAGCCCCATGCGTCCGGCAGTGCGATGGAACCGGAAAGTGCGTCCGGCGGTGCGATGGAACCGGAAAGCGCATCGGAAAGTGCCATCTTAGGTAAAACAAAAGAGCAAAAGAATTCTTTTTCCGGGGATAGACTGGAGAATTCAACGAATCGCTATAAAGCGAACTATGGTGAAGAAATTGTCCAATATACCTTGGATGGAAAAAAGACAGGACAATATGCTATTTGTAAAGAGGATCCTGTCATCGAATACTTTGAGCTTCTGTTTGTATCCGATCATGAAATGATTATCGCAGTCGTAGAAGAGGGAGATGAGTGGAACGGAAGAGATTTTGACTCGGTGGAAGGAGTCACTTTCTATCAGATTCCACTCACAAAAGGAGAAGACGGAACGGATGAAGTACATCTTAGTGAGCGAAAAAAACTATTTACGCTTGAAGAGACCTTTGATGATGATTTGGATCTCTTCACTGTTTATATAGATGCCGGATGGATGATCGGTGTCACGGATATCGGAAAATGTTTCATATATAATAGGGAAGAAAACAATCTCAAAGAGGATATGCCCTTTGGGCGGGGAGGAGGCGGATTTTGTGAGGACTGCCTTTTGGGATATCAAAAAGACAGCAGGGAATTGTACGCACAGTTTCACAGCTATCAAGTGGATGAGGTGGTATCAAGACTGTGCTGTCTGGATTTAAATACCTTTGAGTGGAGGGGACTGGTTCAGGAAAAACATGATCAGGAAATTGCTTACGAATATTTGGGTTCATGGAAAGAGAATTCATTATTTTCAGTGGAAGGCGATGAAAAAACGTCAAACCGGTTATTGGTTCTGCGGGATGCAAAGACCGATACGACGACCTCTGTGGCAACAGAGAGGGATTTGATCCTGGCTCTAAAAAAGGGATCGTTTGACGGAACCGGGAGTATTCAGCAGATCCAACCCCATTTCGGCATTGGGGAGAATGACCCCGATGGAAACAAAAGTGGATTTTTTCAGGGAAAATATTACTTTGAAGCATTGACTGAGCGGATTCAAGATCGAGAAATTGAGACGTGCAGCGCAGTATTTTCTTTTGATATTGACAAGCAAAATCTGACGTACGAAAAAAAACTGACCGAAAAAATGTGGGAACTGGGAGTTTATAAATATGTAAAAAACCCGGATGGATTCAGACCGGCCGATAAAAAGCCAAAACAATACAAAAAAATCCGGACGAATCTGGCCGATGTCATGGATTTTGACGGTGAGAATGTACTGCTTCGGGCAGAGACATCCAAGGGGACCAAGCAGGCATGGGTGTACAGTATGAAGACGGGGAAGGTCAGAAAATTAAAAAAGGGTGATAAAAAGTGGTATTCTGATTGGAGGGAATGGAACTCTTATGACGCAAACTTTACGGATGTCTTTCTTTTTTGGAAAGATCTGGTAAAGGGTCGGGTAATCTATGAAGAATAAAAACCAAAAACAGTGTGCACTGGCACACTGTTTTTGGCTTAAGGTATCGCTATTGAAAACTATCCCAAAATAAACTGGAAATCTTTCTTCCACTGACGAAAAGCATCGGACTCGCCCTCCCCTTTGGAAGTGCCATCCAGTTTATCGAGAATATCCACCCGTGTCTCCGATGATAATACTTCGGAAGAATCCGATGAATAAGCACTTTCAATTGCGGTGTTTTTTCGAGATAAAACATCCGAATTGCGAATGCTCTTAGCATTATCAACAGAAGATTTCTCGCCTGTCTGACGATCGCTCTCTAACTGCTCCTCTTTCTTTTCCATCTGAGTCTCATATGCGTACTGCGAGATGGCACCCTTTAGATATAATTGTTTGAGCTGAGAACTGGTATATCCTGCCAGGCTGGTAACTTTTTGTGTGTCTTCTTCGGAAGAAGTCTGCGCATCCTCTTCGAGTTCTGCCAAACGCTCTTTTCTATCGGAACGCTCTTGAATCTCCTTTTTGCGCAATTCCTCTTGTTCTTCTAACCGCTCTTGTCCTTTTTTTGTCACTTGGACGGTATCTCCGTACTCGGAAACTGCAACTACATCATCAAGATCTTTGGATGAATCCTTCTTTTTGGTAATGGATTTGTTATCTGTCTGTTCAGACCCATGCTCAGTGAGGACTTCATTTGATGTAATGGCAGAGGTACGAGGAATATTTTGCGACGAAGCAGCAGTCGTTTGGTATGATATTGGCTGAATCATATTCATCGCCTCACTTTCTAACGGGTAATATTTCCAATACTTACCTAAATTATAGTCACTACATTGAATATTGTCAATGCTTATTGTCAAAAAATTAGAAAATAAATAAAAAAAAGCTTGCATTTTCTTTCTATATATGATAAAATTTCCATTGCTGTGACATGATAGCGAAGAAGCGAGAGGTTGCCACCATGAGGTGGGTTTTCCGTGGAGCGAATGTCAAGAGGTCGGATGAATGGTTCGACCGGTAAACCTGACGGCAAGTCACTGTACAGTAACATATTTTCTGCCACAGAGCAGATAAACGTGTGTGCCCGCCACCCCAAGGAGGCGGCAATTTAAATGAACCGATAGGACACACACGGATGAGTGTACAGTCACCACTTGTCGTACTGAAACAAAGATAAGTACGAAAAGGAGGCGGCTATTTTTATGGCAAGTCAAAAATCTCAAAAAATGAGAATCATCTTGAAGGCGTATGATCATCAGTTGATTGATGCAGCGGCTTCGAAACTGGTTGAGACAGTTAAAAAATCAGGAGCAAAGGTAAGTGGGCCTGTGCCACTGCCGACGAAGAAGGAAGTTGTCACGATTCTTCGTGCCGTTCATAAATATAAAGATTCTCGTGAGCAGTTCGAACAGAGAACACACAAGAGACTGATTGATGTGTTGACTCCATCCCAGAAGCTTGTGAATGATCTTTCTCGTGTAGAATTGCCGGCTGGAGTTGCGATTGACATCCAGATGAAGTAATTTCGGGATTAGGTAGATTATGATGAGTGTCTACGGTTCAGGACATGGCAGTAATCATCTAGAATGATTGCTTTCTTATAAGAAGAAAGTAATCCGCTGTAGAATAAGAATGGAGAGATTCAAGATAGGATTTCTTCGAAAAGCTAGGAGGAAATAAGAATGAAAAAGGCTATTGTAGCTACAAAAGTTGGAATGACACAGATTTTCAACGAAGACGGTGTGCTGACACCGGTTACCGTACTGCAGGCCGGTCCGGTTTATGTATCTCAGATCAAAACAGTTGAGAACGACGGATATGAGGCAGTTCAGGTAGCGTATGGTGATGTTCGCGAGAAATTGTTGAACAAGCCAAAGAAAGGACACTTGGCAAAAGCTGGCGTAGAGAATAAGAAGTATCTTACTGAATTTAAGTTTGAGAACGCAGCTGAATATGAGTTGGGCCAGGAAATCAAAGCAGACATTTTTGAAGCCGGTGATAAGATTGATGTTACCGCAAAGACAAAAGGTAAGGGATTCCAGGGTGCGATTAAGCGTCACGGACAGTCTCGCGGACCAATGGGTCACGGCTCCAAATTCCATAGACATGCAGGTTCGAATGGTAGTGCATCCGATCCGAGTAAAGTTTTTAAAGGCAAGAAAATGCCGGGTCAGATGGGTGCTGTTCAGGTAACGATCCAGAACCTTGAGATTGTACGTGTCGATGCAGACAGCAATCTCTTGCTGGTAAAGGGTGCGGTACCGGGACCGAAAAAATCAACCGTAATCATTAAAGAATCCGTTAAGGCATAACTTTTCGGAAAGGAGGAAGACACAGATGGCAAGCGTATCTGTTTATAATATGGAAGGCAAAGAAGTGGAAAAGATCGACTTGAACGATTCCGTATTTGCCGCTCCGATCAATGAGCATTTAGTTCATATGGCAGTTGTTTTACAGCTGGCAAATAAGCGTCAGGGAACACAGAAAGCTAAGACCCGTTCGGAAGTTCGAGGCGGTGGAAGAAAACCTTGGAGACAGAAGGGTACCGGTCATGCAAGGCAGGGTTCCATTCGCGCTCCACAGTGGAAAGGCGGCGGAGTTGTTTTTGCACCGGTTCCGAGAGATTATTCATTTAAAATGAACCGGAAAGAGAAAGCGGCTGCATTAAAATCCGTTTTGTCCTCAAAGGTAAGTGAAGATAAGCTGATCGTTGTTGATTCTTTGGATTTTGAAGCTCCAAAGACAAAGAAGATGCAGGAGGTTCTGACAAACCTCAATGCTGACAAGGCATTGGTAGTTGTTGAGGGCGATGCAAAAAACACCATTCTCTCTGTGAGAAATCTGGCAAATGCAAGAGGTGTGTACAGCAACTCCATCAGCGTATATGATATTTTGAAGTATGATAAGGTAGTAGTTACCAAGAGTGCTGTAAAAGCAATCGAGGAGGTGTACGCATAATGGCAGATTTGAAGTATTATGACATTATTGACAAACCGGTTATTACGGAGAAGTCAATGGCAGGCATGGAAGATAAGAAATACACATTCTATGTGCACACAGATGCTACTAAGACTCAGGTTAAAGAAGCTGTTGAAAAAATGTTCCCGGGCACGAAGGTTGCAAAGGTCAATACAATGAACCTGAATGGAAAAGACCGCAGAAGAGGAATGATTGTCGGAAAGACCGCAAAGAGAAAGAAAGCGATCGTTCAGTTGACCGAGGACAGTGCAGATATCGAGATTTTTGAAGGATTATAATTAGTAAAGCGAATTGCGAAAGGAGTGTAACTCATGGGAATCAAAACTTATAACCCATATACACCTTCTAGGAGAAATATGACCGGTTATGATTTCAAGGAAATCACAACAGATAAACCTGAGAAATCATTGACGGTTTCCCTGAAGAAAAATGCAGGACGTAATGCACAGGGGAAAATTACAGTAAGACACCGTGGCGGTGGCTCCAGAAGAAAATACAGAATCATTGATTTTAAGAGAAATAAAGATGGAATTCCGGCAACCGTTAAAACGATCGAATACGATCCGAACAGAACAGCAAACATCGCATTGGTTTGCTATGCAGACGGTGAGAAGAGATATATTCTTGCTCCGGTAGGACTTCAGGTTGGACAGACAATCATGAATGGTCCGGATGCGGAAGTGAGAGTCGGAAACTGCATGGAACTCAAAGATATGCCGGTAGGTACTCAGATTCATAATATTGAGATGCATCCGGGTCATGGCGGACAGCTGGTTCGCGCAGCCGGTGTGAGTGCTCAGTTGATGGCAAAAGAAGGAAAGTATGCGATTATCCGTATGCCATCCGGTGAGATGAGAATGGTTCCGATCGTTTGCCGTGCATCCATCGGACAGGTGGGAAATACAGAGCACAACCTCGTAAATATAGGTAAAGCAGGACGTAAACGTCATATGGGTATTCGCCCAACCGTTCGTGGTTCCGTTATGAACCCGAATGACCATCCACATGGTGGTGGTGAGGGTAAGGCTCCGGTAGGTCGTCCGGGCCCATGTACACCTTGGGGCAAACCTGCTCTTGGTTATAAGACTAGAAAGAAGCATAAACAGTCTGACAAGATGATTATCCGTCGTCGTGACGGTAAGGCTTTGGCTAAATAATAAGGAGGTAAGAACTAGTGTCACGTTCATTAAAAAAAGGACCATTCGCTGATGCGCATCTGTTAAAGAAAGTAGATGCCATGAACGAATCCGGTGATAAATCAGTAATTAAAACATGGTCACGTCGTTCCACTATTTTCCCAAGCTTTGTGGGACATACGATTGCCGTTCATGATGGCAGAAAACATGTTCCGGTATACATTACCGAGGATATGGTAGGTCACAAACTTGGTGAGTTCGTTTCAACAAGAACTTACAGAGGTCATGGCAAGGACGAAAAACGAGGTTAATGTTATGTATATGAAAGGAGGTTTCTAAAGTGGCTAAAGGACATAGATCACAGATTAAGAAAGAGAGAAACCAGAACAAAGATACAAGACCATCTGCTAAGTTGTCTCATGCTAGAATTTCTGCCCAGAAAGCGGGATTCGTATTGGATGCAATCCGTGGCAAAGACGTACAGACAGCACTTGGTATTTTGGAATACAACCCAAGATATGCATCTGCAGTAATCAAAAAATTGCTGAATTCTGCAATTGCAAATGCCGAGAATAATAACGGCTTAGACCCGGAAAATCTCTACATTGATGAGTGTTTTGCAAACAAGGCGACAACAATGAAGAGAATCAGACCAAGAGCGCGTGGTATGGCATACCGTATCGAGAAGAGAATGAGTCATATTACCATCATCTTGAATGAGAGATAATGAAAGGAGATTAAGATGGGACAAAAAGTAAATCCACATGGACTGAGAGTCGGTATCATCAAAGACTGGGAATCCAGATGGTATGCAGATGCTGAAAATTTTGCCGATTACTTGGTTGAAGATCAGAATATTCGTAAATTTTTGAAGAAAAAATTATATCACGCAGGCATTTCCAAGATTGAGATCGAGAGAAGTGCTGACCGCGTAAAACTATTGCTTTATGTTGCTAAGCCGGGTGTTGTTATCGGTAAGGGCGGTGCAGAGATTGAAAAACTCAAAGGTGAGCTTGCTTCTTATTCAACAAAGAAAGTGCTCATTGATGTAAAAGAAGTAAAGAGACCGGACAGCGATGCCCAGTTAGTAGCAGAGAATATCGCACAGCAGTTAGAGAACCGTATCTCATTCCGTCGTGCAATGAAATCCTGCATGGGCAGAGCAATGAAGGCCGGTGCAAAGGGAATTAAGACATGCTGTTCAGGACGTCTGGGCGGTGCAGATATGGCCCGCAGCGAGTTCTACAGCGAAGGAAATATTCCATTGCAGACGCTTCGTGCAGATATTGATTATGGCTTTGCAGAAGCCGACACAACGTATGGTAAAATCGGTGTTAAGACATGGGTTTACCACGGAGAAGTACTTCCGACCAAAGGCGGAAAACCAGCTAAGGCTAGTTCAAAGGAAGGGAGCGATAAATAATGTTAATGCCTAAGAGAGTAAAACATCGTAAACAGTTTCGTGGCTCCATGAAAGGAAAAGCGTTACGTGGAAATAAAATCACTTATGGTGAGTTCGGTCTTGTGGCAACGGAGCCGGCATGGATTCGTTCCAATCAGATCGAGGCAGCCCGTATTGCTATGACACGTTACATCAAGCGTGGTGGTAAAGTTTGGATTAAGATTTTCCCAGACAAACCTGTAACAAAGACTCCAGCCGAAACTCGAATGGGTAAAGGTAAAGGTGCTCTGGAATACTGGGTAGCAGTAGTAAAACCGGGGCGTGTCATGTTTGAGATCGCAGGAGTACCGGAAGAAACGGCCAGAGAGGCACTGAGATTGGCAATGCACAAATTACCGATCAAGTGTAAGATCGTTTCTCGCGCAGACTTAGAAGGAGGTGCGGGCAGTGAAGAGTAGAGAATTTATGAACGGATTAGCAGGTATGTCACTGGCTGAATTGAACGATGAGTTAGTAGCTGCCAAGAAGGAACTTTTCAACCTGAGATTCCAGAACGCAACAAATCAGCTTGATAATACAAGCCGAATCAAAGAAGTCAGAAGAAATATTGCTCGTATTCAGACTGCTATCACAGCAGAACAGAAAGCAGCTAACTAATCTTTGGAAAGGAGGATTTTGTTGTGGAAAGAAATCTTAGAAAGACACGTACCGGTAAGGTCGTAAGTAATAAAATGGATAAGACAATCGTTGTTGCTGTTGTAGACAATGTAAAACATCCACTTTATAAAAAAATCGTAAAGAGAACTTATAAATTGAAAGCTCATGACGAGAATAATGAGTGCAACATTGGTGATCGCGTAAAAGTAATGGAGACAAGACCTTTGTCCAAAGATAAGAGATGGAGACTTGTTGAGATTATCGAGAAAGCCAAATAAATTCACCTCGGCATGCATGAGGTAAGGAAAGGAGTATCAATATGGTACAGCAGGAAACCAGACTTAAAGTGGCTGACAACACCGGTGCAAAAGAATTGTTGTGCATTCGTGTTCTTGGCGGTTCTGTTAGAAGATATGCGGCTGTTGGTGATATCATTGTTGCTACGGTCAAAGATGCAACACCAGGCGGAGTTGTTAAAAAGGGTGACGTGGTAAAGGCTGTTGTAGTGAGAACAGTAAAAGAGATTCGTCGTCAGGATGGTTCTTACATTCGTTTTGATGAGAATGCGGCAGTTATTATCAAAGATGATAAGACCCCGAGAGGAACTCGTATTTTTGGACCGGTAGCAAGAGAGTTAAGAGATAAACAATTCATGAAGATTGTTTCCTTAGCACCAGAAGTATTATAAGGAGGTGTCCCCAAGTGGCAACATCAAAGATCAAAAAAGGTGATACCGTTCGCGTTATTGCCGGTGTAGATAAAGGTAAAGAAGGAACTGTCCTTGAGGTGAAAGATGGCAAGGTCAAGGTAGAGGGTGTCAACAAAGTAAAGATGCACATCAAACCGAACCAGGCAAATCCAAAGGGCGGCATCGTTGAGGAGGAAGCATTCTTCGACGTATCAAAAGTAATGTATGTTGTGAATGGCGAAGTGACCCGGATCGGCTTCAAAGTAGAAGAGGGCAAGGACAAAGTTCGCTATGCAAAAAAGACTGGCGCAGTAATTGACTAAATAAGAGAGGAGGTACTAAAAAATGGCTAGATTAAAAGAGACATATTTGAACGAGATCGTAGATAATATGATGAAGAAGTTCGAGTATAAAAATATCATGCAGGTACCAAAGCTCGAAAAAATAGTAATTAATATGGGCGTTGGTGAAGCGAAAGATAATTCAAAGGTTTTGGATACAGCAATCAGTGATCTTGAGACGATTACCGGACAGAAGGCGGTTGTGACCAGAGCGAAAAAATCGGTTGCAAACTTTAAATTGCGTGAGGGACAGCCAATCGGATGTAAAGTGACACTCCGCGGCGAGAAAATGTATGAATTTGCCGATCGTCTGATCAACCTTGCACTTCCGCGAGTGCGTGACTTCCGTGGTGTTAATCCGAATGCTTTCGATGGCCGTGGAAACTATGCACTTGGAATCAAGGAGCAGTTGATTTTCCCTGAGATCGAGTATGATAAAGTAGACAAAGTGAGAGGAATGGACATCATCTTTGTTACGACTGCTCAGACGGATGAAGAAGCACGTGAACTCTTGGCACAGTTTGGTATGCCGTTTAAGAAATAGTTAGGA
>ONNE01000063.1 GCA_900319095.1 uncultured Eubacteriales bacterium
TAAAGATGTCAAGATCGGAAGCATTTATATTGATTTGCGATGATATTTGTGGAAAAGAGCGTTTGATTTGGGACTATTTCACTGTAATTGATATATGGAAAGCTTTACATATGAATAAAACTGAGGCATATGATTATTTGAAAAAAAAATCAAATGAATATCACAAAGACAATGTTTTGCGTGCATGGGAAAAATATATATCAGGCATATGAAAGAAGGTGCTGTAAATGAGTTATATATATGAAAAAATAAAGTCCTCTCTTTTCACAGAAGAATATGTCAAAAAGTCAGAACAAATAGAGGACTTAAGGGGTAAACTTAAAATCCAGCAATCAAAATTATCAGGCAACAGTAAGAGCCATAACTTCGATGATAAAAGACAAAGCATTTATACTTTCTGATGAGTCAATCTGTCAAATCCACTATATGCTCACAGAAAATGAATTGGCAGTGAATGAAAGTGGTCATTACAGAAACGATAGCGTGCACATAATAGGAACATCTCATATTCCACCAGATGCAGAAGAGGTGCCAAAACACATAAATGAATTATTAGATTACTATTATGATCAATCGGACACTCTTATGACAGATTTTGAAAGAATATGTGAATTCAAACGAAACTTTGAACGCATCCACCCATTTTTTGATGGTAATGGAAGAACCGGCAGAATACTTTCTAACATTTTATTTTTACAATCCGGATACGGTTATGTAACAATTCCACCGGAATATAGAGTAGAATACTTTGATTCCATTGAATATAATACACTTCATGAGTTCCTTGCTGATAGAATGATACAATCTATGAAGTATATTGATGAACTCCATTCAACACATAAGTAAAAAAAACATAAAAAATGTAAATTTTTTATTGCCTTTTACCGATAAATACACTATAATAGTAACTGTAAACTATCAGCCTTGGATGATGGGGTTGATCAACTCCCAGCCTTCATGGGTGGGAAGCGACAGTGTTAAACTGTTAATTTAGAAAAGGAGAGAAGTAATTATGAGAAACAAGTTTCAGAAGTATTTGAGCGGTGATCATGAAGGTTTTTCCCTTGTAGAGTTGATTATCGTAATTGCCATCATGGCAATCCTGATTGGTGTAGTTGCATTGGCAGTTATTCCATACCTGAATCGTTCAAGAGAGGCTAAAGATATTTCGACATTAGATTCTATTTTGAGTGCAGCTACATCCGCAGTTGGTACGACACAGGTAAATGATCCGGGTAGCTTCACAGTAGATGCAAGTGGTAACATCACAGCCGGTGCTGGTTCAGCATCGACAAAGGTTGTTACTGAGGTAAATGAGGTTCTTGGTTCCGGAAGCAAGAAGATGACTTCCAAGAAAGCTAAGACTGGTACAGTTACTTGCAAGTTCATCCCAAGTGCAAACAAGATTGCAGTTTATGTAGTAAATGGTACAAGTGTTGTTCAGTTCGATGGTACGGTAACCGGTATCAGCGCTTTGAATACTACTAACTTGAGTGTTACAGCAGCAGAAGACGGTAAAGCAATTGCTGTTGTAAACTGAGCTTCGGGAGCTTCCAGTTAATTTAAAGTTACAGATTACAGGAGAACCCGCTATGGCGCTAGAGCATACCATTCTTTACATCATCATCTTTCTATACGGCATTGTCATTGGGAGTTTTCTCAATGTGTGTATGTTTAGGATACCGGAGAATGAAAGCATCGTCAGAGTGGGTTCTCATTGTATGAAATGCGGACATCCGCTGAGATGGATCGATTTGTTTCCACTGTTCAGTTGGTTGTTTCTGCGTGGCAGATGCCGTTATTGTGGCGCGAAGATTTCAGCACAATATCCGATTGTGGAATTTGTGAACGCTGTGCTGTACATCATCATCTTCGCGGTAAACGGTTTTAATGTAGATAGTGTATTGTACTGTGTTATGACATCGGCACTGTTTGTGATCAGTGTGATTGATTATCGGACGATGCTGATTCCGACGGCAGCGGATCTGATAATTTTAGTGGTGGGGATTATACATCTTGTGCTGCATCTGAACACCTGGTACTATTGGTTGATTGGCTTTGCGTCGGCAGGTCTTTTTTTGCTATTTTGCGCTGTTATGTTCCGCGCGGTTACCGGCAAAGGCGGACTGGGACTCGGAGATATTGAGTTGATGGCGTGTGCCGGGCTCTGCATCGGCTGGGGCCATGGGCTGTTTGCAATTGTGATTGGCTCTCTGCTTGGACTGTTGACAGAGGGAATCAAGATTGCGGTGACTGGAAAAAAGGGGAAGTTTCCCTTCGGACCATATCTCTCATTGGGGGTGTATGTTTCGATGCTTTTTGGCAGTCAGGCATATGAGTGGTATCTGCATACGTTTTTGATGATGTAGTACACAGTGTGCACACGATACACAATGATATATATGGCGCACATCGGGGTATCGTGCGCATATAATTATACAGGGAAGAGGGAAAAGGCTGTGCTGCTCTTAGAGTGTTTGTATATGTTACAAAGGGATATGTGAACACTGTAAAAACAGTATAGCAAAACTATACGATGCATATCATGTGATGCTAGGAGGAAGAGAAAGTGGCTAAAAAAGTGATTGTAGTGCGTGTTGGGGCGAAGACGACCCATATCGTACATATGGACAATGTCAAGGTCAATCCAACGATATACGGATGTATCCGTGTTCCGACACCGGAGGGGGTTGTCGAGGATGGTACCATTCGCGATGTCGTTGAACTGGGCCGGAGAATCAAGTCGGCTTGTCGTGATAAGTCGATCCACACAACGGACGTGATTTTTAGTGTGGTTTCATCCAAGATTGCCAGTCGTGAGACAACGATTCCGGCGGTTGCCCACAACAAGATGGAACAGCTTGTGATGGCAAAAGTTCCGGATCTGTTTCCGGTGGATCCGAGCAACTATATTTTTTCCTATGTAATACAGGGAAAAGAATATGTGGTAGAGAACACCTCGCAGGAAAAAGAGGGGGAAGAACAGCCGGAAGAAGAAAAAGACGACAAGGACAAAAAGAAGAAAAAGGCAAAAGACAAGAAAAAGAAGAAAGCTTCCGGTAAAAATGTCAGCAAAATGCAGGATGTCTATGTGTTCGCGGCTCCGGAGGAATTGATTCAGTCCTATTATGCCCTCGCCAATGCGGCCGGTTTTACGATCGTATCGGTTGAGTCGGATGGTAACGGACTGTTTCAGATGATTCGTCGTCAGGTAACGGATGATTCGGTTTGTATGTCCGTGCAGATCAATCAGAGCGGTACACAGATCAATGTCATTGACTCCCAGAAACTCTATCTGCAGCGAGTGGTTCCCTATGGCGTGAACGTATTCACGGAGGCGATGATTCAGGACGAGGCATTTAAAGTCTCGGATTATGAACAGGCATTTGAGGTGTTGAGCACCCAGCGTGTATTACTGCCGAGCCTGAATGCACCAAATCCTTCGGATGATGAATCCCTTGAAAAACGAATTCAGGTAACCAATAACGGTGACTTTTTGATCAATAACATCAGCCGCGTTGTGGATTACTATAATTCACATTATCGCGATAAGCCGATTCAGAAAATTATTTGTACCGGACAGGGATGTAGTGTGGCGGGATTAAATGCCCTGATTGCCAGTGAGCTTGGTATCCCGGTCGAGACACCACAGGATCTTGTCGGTATTCACTTTAACCGTAAAGTTACGGTGGATGCAGCGCTTCTTCAGTATGTAAACTGTTTTGGCGGTGTGTTCGAACCGGTGAATTTCGTGCCAAAAGAGATTGCGCAGAAAGAAGCGAGCAGGGGCGGTATGGCGATTGCGACCATGATTTTTACCGGTGCCGTGGCAATCAGCGCGATTTTGATTGCCGTTTCGGTGATACGTCTTTTAGTCAGCACCAGCGCCAATTCGACGGCAAATACCAGATATTCCGCACTGGCTCCGATTCAAGGTCAGTATGACAACTTGAAACAGATTCAGATGAACTATACAGTCGCTGAGTCGATGGATTTGCTTTTGACGACGAACAACAACCTGTTCCCGAGTCTGATCAAAGAGATGTCAGAGATTGTTCCGACGAAATTCCGGATTCTGAGTATTCAGTCCGATGAGACGCAGGTGTCGGTCAACGTGACGACCGCAGATAAGTTGTCTTCACTGTCTGCTCTGTTGATTCAGCTGAAGTCGATTTCCGGTATTAAAGATGCCAGAGTTTCCGGTATTTCCGAAGGGGTTGATACCGTGACAGGAAAGAAGCAGTACCAGTATTCTCTGACCTTTGTATATGACAATGAAGAGTTTGACAAGGCTCTGCAGAATATTTTGAACAGCAGTCTGATGGATACCGCAGATGTAGAGGAAGAAATCGGTTCAGAAGGGGAGGTAGAGTAATATGAGTTCGTTGACAGCAGGACAAAAACAACTGATCTTGGTCGGCGCAGGTGTTTTGCTTTTGATCATTTCCTTTTTCTTGATTTTCCAGAGAAATATGGATAAGGCATCTACGCTTGAGCAGGAGACAGCAAAACTAAATAAAGAGATTGACCGTCTGACGGCACTTCAGGTACAGGTAAATGAAATGCAGGTGGATGCACCGGGACAGCAGTCAGTCGTAAATGAGTTTACTTATAAATTCCCATGCCGTATTACCGAGGAATCGGAGCTCTATAATGTATATCGTATGAAAGTCAAGAGTGGAATCACGATCAGCTCGATTGCACCGGGAGAACATCAGACATTTATCATGAATGGTAAATATATTCCGTTTGACGGGCGCAACTATGAGGGTGTCAGTATTCCGGTTGTCGATCAGGCGGCAGAACCGAATTCGGTCGAGCAGGATCCACAGTCCCGTGTGCCGATGAATGAGATGGTCGGCAAGACGGTGGGATACGATCTTCAGATTTCCGGAACGCAAAAACAGATTTTTAAGGCAATTAACTGGGTCGCTGACAATGATAGTCCGATGTCGATTACCAATCTCAGTTTTTCCTTTGACTCCTCGACCGGTCTGTTGTCCGGTACCATGCGCGTATATTTCCATGCGCTTAACGGAAACGGTGTGACCTATGAGGATCCGGTTGATGTAGATGACTTTGATATCGGAACAAGCAGTATCTTTGGTGCACTAAAGAAGTAATTAGTGTGTAGAATGAACAAAGAGGGAAGGAGACTGAGTGATGCGTAGAGAAAATCAGTCGGGTGAGATGTGCTATCGGATGAAAGAGGGTTTTTCTCTGGTAGAAGTTATCATTGCGATTTCAATCTTGGTGATTTTGGCATTGCCGATTCTGGCATATTTTACGAACGCAGCGGTGTTCTCCTCTCGTGGAAAGAGCACGCAAAAAGCGAATCTTGCTGCCCAGACAGTGGTAGAGGATTTGAATGCCTGTGACACTTTGGATCAGGTTGAGACCGGGCTGTCCGCGACGGGGGCGGCAGTCTTGGCCGGTAAGTGGTCCGTTGTGTCGGCATATGATACGACGACGAAGACAATGGAACTCAAGCGCGAAGACATTGAAATCGACAGCAACAAATACACGGCAAAAGTTAAGCTGGATTACAACGGAGTCAGCAGTGTGTACCGTGCTGTGGGCGGCACGGTCGAATACAATCTGTTCAATGCCCCGGCGCTCTCGACGGTTTACTCTGACAACAATGTGGTTTTTGCCGAGAGCGGAAGAGTCAATGCTTCGAATGAATTTGTCTCCGAGCAGGAAGATGAGGCGGTCAGCAATTTTTTGTACACCCATCCGGCTCAGAGCAGTGCGACGATCAAGAGTGGGATGACCCGTGTGATGCATCTTACTCTTACAGAGAAAACGTATGGTTCCACGACACTTAAGCTTTATGAGATTACTGCATATTATGAGTATACATACGACGGTGAGACTTCACAGGTGTATCTTGGCAGGCAGGAGATCCGTCAGGATAA
>ONNE01000059.1 GCA_900319095.1 uncultured Eubacteriales bacterium
CCATGGGTGAGCCGGACGAGGTGTGGGAGGAGCGCATTCGCGACCTGATGCCTTATCAGATCAATGCCAAAGCGATGTCGAATGCCAAAGAGACAGCAGTTTTTATGCACTGCCTTCCGGCCTTTCATGATTTGAAGACGACCATTGGAAAAGAAATCCATGAAAAATATGGTCTGACGGAGATGGAAGTGACCGATGAAGTGTTTGAGAAATATGCCGATGTCGTTTTTCGAGAGGCAGAAAATCGTATGCACACGATTAAAGCAGTTATGTATGTGACGTTAAAGTGATAGAAAGTAGGAGGGCCAATATGAGCGATAACTTAAATGCCGAATACAACAACGAGTGGCTACATAAGATGGCATCTGTTTGTGAGGAAAGCAGTACAATTGACTCTACCTTGTTTGAAAAATATGAGGTAAAACGTGGTCTCAGAGATATTAACGGCCAGGGTGTTCTGACCGGACTCACGGAAATTTCTGAGATTCGTTCTTATACGGTAGTAGACCGGGAGATGATTGCCTGTGATGGTAAATTATACTATCAGGGCATTGACATTGAAGAGATTGTGGATGGATTCTTATCGGAGAAGCGATTTGGATATGAAGAGGTCGTATATCTTCTTCTCTTTGGCAAATTGCCAAATCAAAAAGAACTGGATCTGTTAAAGGATATGCTCGCGCATTATCGACAGAGCCTGCCGACCAGTTTTGTGCGCGACATCATTATGAAGGCACCGAGTACGGATTTGATGAATATGCTGGGAAGGAGTGTCCTGACGCTGTATTCATACGATGACCGTGCGGATGATATTTCCACGGAAAATGTGCTGCGTCAGTGTCTGCAGCTGGTAGCACTGTTTCCGATGTTTTCTGTCTATGGATACCATGCAGCCAGTTATTTTCACGAAGAGTCGAGTTTCTTTTTGCATCCGCCAAAGGAGGAATACTCCACTGCGGAAAACATTCTCCATATGTTGAGACCGGATAGCAAGTTTTCTTCGCTGGAAGCGAAGATTCTGGATATTGCCCTGGTACTCCATGCGGAGCACGGTGGCGGTAACAACTCCACCTTTACGGATCATGTGGTGACATCTTCGGGAACCGATACCTATGCTGCAATTTCCGCAGCACTGGGTTCGTTGAAGGGACCAAGACATGGCGGGGCAAACCGCAAGGTGTCCCAGATGTTTGAGGAAATGAAAGTGAAGGTCAGGGACTGGTCGGATGAAGAAGAGGTCGAGACCTATCTGACGGCACTTTTGAATCGGCAGGCATTTGACCACTCCGGTCTGATCTATGGAATGGGGCATGCCGTATACTCCATTTCGGATCCCCGTGCCAGGACATTCCGCCGGTTTGTGAAGAAGCTGGCAGAAGAAAAGGGTATGCAAAAAGAATTTGAATTATATAATATGGTCGAGACGCTGGCACCGAAAGTAATCGCAAATGAGAGACATATTTATAAAGGTGTCAGTGCGAATATTGATTTTTACAGTGGTCTGGTCTACAGTATGCTGGGGATACCGCTTGAGATGTATACACCGCTGTTTGCCATCGGACGAATTGCCGGTTGGAGCGCACATCGTCTGGAAGAACTTGTGAATGCCGGAAAGATTATTCGTCCGGCCTACAAGGCAGTTGGAAAGCATAAACCATATCTGCCGATGAGTGAGCGGGAGTGAGAGACAAATGAGTGAAGATCAAGTGTTATGTGCCTGCAGTGCCTATGAGAGAAAATATTATTTAAATCCGCGCTTTCAATCACTTCCGCAGGCTATTCAGGAAGAATTACAGATTATGGCAGTGACCATGACAGAAGATGTCGGGGGCGTGTTCACGATGGAATATGATGAGGACGGAACCCTGTATCTGTCCACGACATCCAAAGAAAATGATTTTTCCTATGATGAGATTGGCAGCTATCTCAAAATCAAGCAATATCGCACCAGATATGCGGAGTTGCTGGAAAATTTGGAAACATACTATCGGCTGATGTTTATGGAGGAACCCAAAAATGTTACTCGCGATTGATATAGGAAATACAAATCTGACATTTGGACTGTTTGACGGGAAGAAAATACGACATAAATTTCGATTGACGACAAGTCTTCCGCGCACATCGGACGAGTTTGGTGTTCAGATCATGGAACAATTGTCCCATCAGGATGTGTCATCGGATGACGTAGAAGATGTTATAATCTGTTCAGTCGTTCCCAAGATTATGTACTCACTGACAAGTGGAATAAAAAAATACGTAAAGTGTGACCCCATGATTGTGGGTCAGGGAACCAAATCCGGCATCCGGATTGCGACGACGAATCCGATGGAGATGGGATCGGATCGTGTGGTGGATGCGGTTGGGGCATATTTTTTGTATGGTGGCCCGGTCATTGTCATCGACTATGGGACAGCAACTACCTATGACCTGGTTTCAGAAGACGGGGCTTTGGTAGCCGGTGTCACGGCACCGGGGATTCGCATCAGTGCCAAAGCACTGTGGAGTAACGCGGCAAAGCTTCCTGAGATTGAGATTGTCAAGCCCAAGTCGATTCTTGCCAAGACAACGATAACCAGTATGCAGGCGGGACTTGTCTATGGGACGATCGGTCAGACCGAGTATATCATTGATCAATTTAAAAAACAGTCAGGATACTCCGGCCTAAAAGTAGTAGCGACCGGAGGCCTTGGGCGTATTATATCGGAGAGTACAGAGAAAATAGACGTCTACGACGATGAATTGACACTCAAAGGAATGCGTCTGATCTATGAGAGGACGATGAGGGAATCATAATATGAGATCATTGACAATTGGAAATGTACATATGAAAGGGAATCTGATATTGGCACCGATGGCAGGAGTAACAGACCTGCCATTTCGTCTCTTATGTAAGGAGCAGGGGGCAGATTTGATCTGCACGGAGATGGTCAGTGCCAAAGGGATTTTTTATCATAATAAAAATACAGAGGATCTGCTGCGCATCGATGATCGGGAGAGACCGGTGTCCCTTCAATTGTTTGGCTCAGATCCGGACATTGTCAGTGAGATGGCAAAAAGAATTGAAGAGAGAAATTTTGATCTTTTGGATATCAATATGGGGTGTCCGGTTCCCAAGGTGGTGAACAATCATGAGGGTTCTGCGCTTTTGCTGAACATTCCTCTGGCAGCGGAGATTGTAAAAAAAACTGTAAAAGCCATTCAAAAACCGGTTACTGTAAAAATACGGAAGGGATTTCACCGGGGGGAGGAGCAGGCAATTGAGATGGCAAAAGCGGTCGAGCAGGCCGGGGCATCCGCGATTGCTGTACACGGACGAACAAGAGAAGAGTACTATCAGGGAACCGCAGACTGGGATATTATCCGGAAAGTGAAGGAGAGTGTATCCATCCCGGTGATTGGGAACGGAGATGTATGCACACCCATGGATGCTCAGAGAATGGTAGAAGAAACCGGATGTGACGGGGTCATGATTGGGAGAGGAGCCAGAGGTAATCCGTGGATTTTTCATCAGATGAAGACGTATTTTCAATCGGGGGAGTGGGAGCCAAAACCCGATTTTAAGACCATGTGTGATATGGTTCTGCGCCATGCGAAGATGCAGGTGGACTGGAAGGGAGAGTCAAGAGGGATTCTTGAAATGCGAACCCACATTGCGTGGTATACAGCAGGATATCCGCACTCTTCTCAGATTCGAAGAAAGATCAATGGGATTGAAAGTTATCGGGAGTTGGAAGAGTATTTAAGAGAACGGTGTGAAAAGGGGGTATACGTGGATGAAGAAAAATAAACAGTCCTTTGGGCAGCTTTTGTTCGGAGAAGACAAGGATATTGAGCAGGTCTTACTTCATGTCGTTTTGCTTGCCTCGATTATCATGGGTATTGTATCCTTGATCATCAGCCAGTTTTTATCCATGACGTGGAAGGGAAATCTGGCGGTGATTCTGACCATCCTGACCGGTTGTTTCTGCCTGTGGCTATCCGTGAAAAAAAGAAGAAAGGGACTGGCAGCGATGACTACCGCATTTGTGGTCAGTGTCGTACTCTTTCCGCTCATGTATTTTTTCAATGGCGGAATCCTGAGCGGTATGCCAATCTGGTTAATGTTGGCATTGGTGCTGGACTGGTTGATTTTGGATGGGCGAAAGCTGTATAGTATGTATATTGTCAATGTCCTCGTTGTGGTAGGGACGATTCTGCTGGAACAGTACCGGCCGGATTTTGTCATTCAGATACCGACTAAAACAGGACAGATGATAGATGTCATTCAGACCCTCGTCATTATCAGTTGCGTGATCGGAATCGTTTTTAAGTTCCAGAGAAATCTCTATGAGAGACAGAGAAGGAGCATGGAAAAAAAAGATGAAGAACTGCGCAAGACGATGAGCGATCTGAATCGGGCAAACCATGCCAAGAGCGATTTTCTTGCCAATATGTCTCATGAAATCCGGACTCCGATCAATGCCGTTCTGGGCATGAATGAGATGATTCTGCGAGAGAATAAACAGAAGAATATCGCAGATTATGCGAGAAATATACAGAGTGCGAGTCAGACTTTGCTGGCACTGATCAATGACATTTTGGATTTTTCGAAGATCGAATCGGGCAAAATGGAAATTGTTGAGGATAAGTATGATCTGTTTGTCCTGCTCAAGGACAGTTACAATATGATCTCTATGCGGGCAAGGGATAAGAATTTGAAGATGGAGATAGAAAATGACGATCGGATTCCCTATCGTCTTTATGGCGATGAGATCCGTGTCCGCCAGATTTTGTTTAACATCCTGACAAATGCCGTAAAATATACAAAAGAGGGAAAGGTGACGCTCCGGGTCAATTTTGAAAAGATCGAAAAAGACCGGATGAACCTCATTTTGTCGGTCACGGATACCGGAATTGGAATCAGTGAGGAAAACCAAAAGACGTTATTTGAGTCCTTTGAGCGCTTTGAGGAGAAAAAGAACCGTCATATCGAGGGAACGGGGCTGGGACTCTCGATTACAAGACAGCTCCTCGATCTTATGGACGGCTCCATAACGGTCGAGAGTGAATATGGTGTGGGGTCTACCTTTACGGTCGAGGTACCACAGACCGTGCTCTCCGATGTGCCGATGGGAAATTTCTATGAGCGGTACAAAGTGGAAGAGAGCAAAGTAAAGAGCGAGAAGAAAAAAGATATGCTGGAGGCACCGGAGGCCCAGCTTCTGGTCGTGGATGATATGCCAATGAATCTGGATGTTGTGGTAGCCCTCTTAAAACATACCAAGATTCATATTGAGCGGGCATCGAGCGGTGAGGAGTGTCTCAGAAAAGTTGCCAAGAAAAAATACCATGTCATTCTGATGGACCATATGATGCCGGAGATGGACGGTGTGGAGACGCTGCACCGAATGAAACAAATGGTGGATTGTCCAAATCAGAACACACCGATCATCGTCATGACTGCGAATGCCGTGGTCGGTGCCAAAGAAGAATATATGAAAGAGGGATTTG
Organism: uncultured Eubacteriales bacterium; assembly: GCA_900319095.1. GTDB lineage: Bacteria > Bacillota > Clostridia > Lachnospirales > Lachnospiraceae > Eubacterium_F. The sequence goes on from ONNE01000059.1 coordinate 5,491, forward strand.
ACGATTATCTGTCCAAGCCGGTAAAAGGACAGGATCTGGAGGCAACTGTGTGGAAACATATGCCGAAAAACCTCATTCACAGAAAGAGTATGACAGAGTCAGCATCCGGAAAAAACAAAGAATTGGATGATGACAAAGTGATTGAAGCACTGTCCGATTTTTTGGATACGGACACCGGAATTATGTACTGCGGGGGAGCGATGGATTTCTATCATGAAATTCTTCAATCTTATATTGGGAACAGCAATCTCACCAAAAAGTTAAAAAAGTGTTTTGATGAGGAAGATTGGGAAAATTACCGTACCTATATTCACGCGCTCAAGAGCAGTTCGCTGTCCATCGGAGCCATTGAGCTGTCGGAAAAAGCAAAGGCGCTCGAGTTGGCAACGCAGGAGAGAGATATTGCCTATATTGAAGACCATCACATTGAAGCGATGCAGGAGTACCGGGAAATTCTTGATCGGTTGAACCGGGTACTTCTGGAGCAAAGCGATTCGACGACTGTGCAGCCACAGAATGGAGAGGACTCACGCTCGCATCTATTGATTCTGGAAGGTGATATGATTCATACGGAGAGCCTGCGAAATAAGATGGAACCGCAGTTTCGAATTACGTATTCCAGTGACTACGAGGCGGCCATGGAGACGGTAAAAAATGATTTGCCGGATTTGATTCTCTTAGATATGGAGCTGCCAGAGATGGAAGGATTTGAACTGCTTCACAAGATGAAAAAGGCAAATGGCTTTTATGATATACCGATTATTTTTGAGAGTGAGACCGATGCCAGAGAAAAACAGCTCAGTGCCTTTAAGGCAGGTGCCGCTGACTTTGTCAAAAAGACGTTGGAACCGGAGATCCTGATCGGCCGTATTTCACGTATTCTTGATCTGAGACATTTACAGAAAAATCTGGAACAGGAAGTTGAGAGTCAGACCATCAAGGCACATAAGAGACGAGATAAGTTAGAGCGCCTTTCCCGTCAGACGATGATGACGCTGGCGGCCACCATTGATGCCAAAGATAAATATACGAATGGGCATTCGCGACGGGTTGCCGAGTACGCCAGAATGATTGGAGAGCGTGCCGGTAAATCGAAGAAAGAGCAGTCTAAGATTTATTTCATGGGACTTCTCCATGACATTGGTATGATCGGCATTCCGGATGAGATCATCAGTCTTGAGAACCTGAGTGAGGAAGATGAAAAGATTATGCGTCGACACACTGAGGCGGGAGCAGACATCCTACAGTGGATCGTGGAGATGCCGGAATTACAGGATGCCGCGAGATATCACCATGAGTGGTATGATGGAAGTGGCTATCCTCACGGACTAAAAGGGACAGAAATTCCGGAGTTTGCCCGCATTGTATCGATGGCAGATGCCTATGATGCCATGACTTGTGACCGGTTGTACCGAAATGTACTGACGCAGGAGCAGATAAAAGAGGAGATCCGTGAGGGAAGGGGGACGCAGTTCGACCCACAGTTCGCGGATATCATGCTTGAGATTATTGAGGAAGATAAAGATTATACGCTGCGGGGAGATATCTGATTCTAATTAAAGCCTCAAAAAAGTGGACATAAAACACAATTCTTTCACAGATGTGTCTTTATGTTCACTTTTTTTACAAATTCTATGCACTTTTATCCCTTATTGTAGAAGATGTAAATTGAATGACAGAGAATATACAGAAGGGGGTTACGCTTATGAAATGGATTAAGAAACATAAAGGAATTATGATATTGTCACTTGTCGTGGTTTTGGCAGGGACAGCAGGAGCTTTTGTTTTACCAAAGTTTCTGGGACATGATAAAAAGACACATGCAGAGTCGAGACCGAATACGGTTGAACTTACCAAGATGGATCTGACCGAATCGGTAAGCGCAACCGGAACCATTGAGAGTGCAACGACCAAGACGGTCAGTGCAAGTGTGAGCAACGTAGAGGCAAAAAGTGTGAAAGTCTCAGAGGGAGACGAGGTAAAAAAGGGAGATACCCTGGTGACTTTTGATCAGACCGATCTGGAAGAGAGTCTTGCCGAGGCAAAAGAAAGTCTTTCGGATGCAGAAAGTGAGGCAGCCCGTAATCTGGAATCTGCCCAAGACAAGGTGACCGAGGCAAAGGAGACATACACCACACAGAAAAAGAAACAAGCGGCTGCGGTCGCTTCCGCAAAAAAAACTTATCAGGCGGCTAAGAAGGCAGTTGCCACAGCAAAGACACAGGAAGAAAAGGAAAAAGCGCAAGAAGAACTCACGAAGGCGAAAGAGTCCTATGAACAGGTAAAAGAAGAGCAGAGCAATACCAACTCTCAGAATAAGAAGAGTATCGAAGAGGCGAAAGAGTCCCTTGAAAATACGAAGAGCAGCAACAAAAAGTCTCTGAAGGAAGCGCAAAAAGCAGTGGATGAGGCCAAGGAAGCACTGGAGAACTGTTCTGTTACAGCTCCCATCAGTGGAACCGTTACAGCCGTTGGCGTCTCAGCCGGTGACACATACAGTGGCGGTGAGATGTTTGAAATCAGTGACTGCCAGGATCTGCAGGTTAGTACCACAGTCACGGAATATGATATTGCCAACATCAAAAAAGGTCAGAGAGTTGTGATTCTGACAGATGCCACGGACGAGACCGAGTTAGAGGGAGAGATTACCTATGTAGCGGTGACTACAGGATCTACTCTCAGCTCCGGAAATTCAGACAGTGGAAAGTCAGAAGAGAGTTCTACCAGTAGTTCGGGTTATGAAGTGACCATTAAAATAAAGGACACCAATGATGCTCTTAGAGTCGGTATGACCGCTAAGTGCAGCATCATTCTCAATGAAGCAGATGACGTACTTGCTGTTCCGTATGATGCCATTCAGACAAATTCGGATGGGGACAGTGTCATCTATGTGATGGATACAGATACCAGGCAGAAAACGGAAGTTGTTGTAACCAAAGGAATGGAGAGCGATTACTATGTAGAAGTGACCGGTGACAATTTGAGCGAGGGAATGCAGGTGATCATTCCGACGGATGATACCAGCAGTTCATCGGATGAGAGCTCATCCGACAGCTCTTCCCTGAGTAGTCTGTTCGGACATGGAGGAATGTCCGGTGGTAACAGTGGCGGTGGTCCACAGGGAGGCGGTCCACAGGGAGGCGGTGGCCCTCACTGACACCGGTTTAAGGTGAGATAGTTTTGGATAGGTATCTGACGATCACAAGAGGGAGGTGTACCCTATGAGTCAAAAGGAGAAAATCATTGATTTAAAACATATTATAAAACGATATTATGTAGGAAAGCCGAACGAATTGGAAATCCTGCACGGCATAGATCTGACCGTTCATCAGGGAGAGTTTGTTGCCATTGTCGGGGAGTCCGGTTCCGGAAAGTCTACTTTGATGAATATCATCGGTGCTCTCGACCGACCGACGGAGGGAGAATATCATTTGCAGGGAGTGGATGTCTCTGCGGCAAAAGATAAACATTTATCTGAAATTCGCAACCAGCAGATTGGATTTGTCTTTCAGACCTACAATCTGATTCCGAGGTCAACGGCACTCTCAAATGTGGAACTACCTATGTTGTATGCACAGGTTCCGAAAAAAGAGAGAAGTAAGCGCGCCAAAGAGCTTCTGGCTCTTGTGGACATGGAAAATCGCATCCAGCATCGCTCAGATGAGTTGTCCGGTGGTCAAAAGCAGCGTGTGGCGATTGCCAGATCTATGGCAAACAATCCATCCATTATTCTGGCAGATGAGCCGACCGGAGCGTTGGATTCACAGACGGGTCAAAAAATCATGGATATCTTTCACCGGCTTCATAAAGAACAGGGGAAAACGATCGTCCTGATCACTCACTCACAGGAATTGGCGGAGCAGACAGAGAGAATTCTGACGCTCAAAGATGGTGAGATCATCGGAGAGAGAAAGGGGGCTTGCGTATGTTGATATGGGAAAATATTAAGCTGGCCCTGAGCGGACTCATGAGCAACAAAATGCGCTCGCTTCTCACGATGTTGGGAATCATCATTGGAATCGGATCGGTAATTGCGATTATGACAGTGAGTTCGTCGCTCACAAATTCGATTACCGACACGTTTGCGGAATTGGGTGCCAACAATATTACGGTTGGTGTTCAGCAGCAGTCACAAGAACAGGAGACCAGAAGCAATGGTATGAAATTTGGAAGTGGAAATCGGAATTCATCGATGGATGATGAGGACTATATCACAGATGAAATGATTTCTGATATTAAAAGTCAGTTTGCCTCAGAGGTGGATTCGGTGGCCCTGTCTGAGACAGAGGGAAGCGGAACCATCGAAAAAGACGGGGAGTCTGCCAACATCTCACTCACAGGAATCAATCATGCCTATTATGATGCCAACGATGTTACGCTGGTGGCAGGAAGATATCTGACCGATGCGGATGTCGAGGGAAGCAAGAGTGTGATCATGGTATCGGACAACGTGGTGGAAAACATCTTTGGTGGAGATTCATCTGCAGCGCTGGGGCAGAAGATTCATGTTGAAATTGACAGTGTTTACTATTCCTTTTACATCGTGGGTGTCTATGAGTATGAGACGGATTCGGATTCCTTTTCCTCAGACTCAGAGGAAGATGTGACGACCAGTGCGTACATTCCAATTACGACAGGAAAAAATGTTCTGCACACACAGGATGGATATACGCAATTCACGATTGTGACAAATTCATCGGTCTCCAGTGTTTCGGATTTTGCCGATGAAGTTGAGACATATATGAACAATCAATACTATAAGAACAATGAAGACTATCAGATCAGCACATCGACGATGAGTTCTATGACAAGCTCCATGAATGAGATGATTGAGACCGTATCCATAGCCATTGCGTTTATTGCCGGAATTTCTCTCCTGGTAGGTGGAATCGGTGTCATGAACATTATGCTGGTATCGATCACTGAGAGAACCAAAGAGATTGGAACGAGAAAAGCATTGGGAGCAAAGAACAGTTCCATCCGGTTGCAGTTTATCATTGAGTCTGTGGTACTCTGTCTGGTCGGAGGATTGCTCGGTATCGCCCTGGGATTGCTGTTGGGTTCAATCGCGGCATCCGTTCTTGGCTATTCGGCAGCGGCGCCGATTATGGCAATCTTCATATCCGTTTTGTTCTCGATGGTAATCGGAGTGTTCTTTGGTTACTATCCGGCGAACAAGGCAGCCAAGATGAATCCGATCGATGCTCTTCGATATGAGTAAAAGGTTGATTTTCCTCCTCTTTCTTAGTATACTATAGATGATGGTAAAAGAATGATTAAGTTATATAGTATAGGGGATAAAAGTGCTTGGATTGAGTGATTGGAATGATGGAGGAAGCGATGGAGATAAAGAGAATTGCCCACCGGGGTTTTAGTTCGGAGGCACCCGAAAATACACGGGTGTCTTTCGCACTTGCACTGGAGGGCAATTTTTTTGGAATTGAATGCGACATCTGGAGATGTGCAGATGGCAATTATGTCGTGTCGCACGATGGATATCTTCAGAGAATGTGCGGAGTTGACCGGTGGATTCCCGGCATGACGATGGCGGAAGTGACTTCTTATCCTATTCTCAGAGGGAAGAAAAGAAGTGAACATCCGGTTCAGTATCTGATATCGTTTCGAGAGTATCTATCCATTCTGGCGCGCAGTGACCGGATGCATCCGGTCATCGAGCTAAAGATGGATTACACGGTTGATGAGCTCAAAGAGATTGAGTGCCTTGTCAGGCAGTACGATCTGTATAAGAGGACATTTTTTATCAGCATGTATCCGGATGTCTTGATGCGATTAAAGGAGAGATTGAAATTTCCGGCTGAGCGGTTACAGTATGTCTACGGTGTTCCGAGACCAATAAAGACACTGCCGGTCGATTCCACGCTGGAGGCATGGCTGATACAAAACCGCATTCATCTGGACAGCCGCTATACACTGATTACTCCGGGGACTGTGATGCGGCTCCACAAAGAGGGAATACAGATCAATGTATGGACGGTCAATAAAAGAGAAGACATCCGTCGTATGATCCGGATGGGAGTGGATATGATAACGACTGAATACTACTACGATAAGTAAAGGAGAAGCGAGGAATTATATGAAATTATTAAAAGAATTGAAGTGGGGAATGATTATATCCTCCGTGGCACTTGTCATACTCGGCATTATTTTATTTGTCTGGCCGGAGGCCACGATGAACGTTATCTGCTATATTCTGGCGGGGCTGTTGCTGATTCTGGGAGTCGGCTTTTTGATTAATTATATCCGACAGGATATACACAGGATTCTTTATCGTCACGATCTGGTTTTCGGTGTCAGTGCGATTCTCGGAGGAATTTTGATTTTTATCAAAGTGGAGCAGCTGACGAATCTGATACCGGTTGTTTTAGGCTTTTTGGTTACGATCAGTGGTATCTTAAAACTACAGAATTCGGTTGATTTGTTTCGGCTGGGCTACGGCACATGGCACGTGGCATTTGCCTTTGCAATCATTAATGTCGTGGTGGGTGTCATTCTGCTCATTGATCCGTTTGCCAAAGAAATATTGATCATGGCAATTGGCATCAGTCTCATCTACAGCGGTATAACCGATTTATATGTGACGATTGCCATAGCGCTGAAGTTAAGACACGAACAAAAGAATTCAGAGAAAGAAGCCGACGCAGATAACCGGGAAGTTTTGATCTATGAACAGATGGATGATGCGGATCAGAGATAGAGGAATCTGGCGGGATGCCGCTTCCAAGGAGGAGAGAGATGGCAAACTATCACTCGTTATCGGATGAGTTACAGCAGCAAATTCGGGAGGACCAAAGACAGCATAAGATCAATCCCTATGCCGTAAAAGAGGAAGAGGTTGTGCGAAGAATGGCCGGACACGACAGACCGCGACTGTGGCGTCCGGTCTTTGTCAGTGATACGGAAAAAATCATGCATATCCCCTACTACAACCGTTATTCCGACAAGACCCAGGTGTTTTCTTTTTATCAAAACGATGACATATCAAGACGTGCGCTGCATGTCCAGATTGTCTCCCGGATTGCGAGGAATATAGGGCGTGTACTGAGACTGAACGAGAGTCTGATCGAGGCGATTTCGCTGGGGCACGATATCGGTCACACACCATTTGGCCATGCGGGAGAGAGAATTCTGAGTGAATTGTACCAACAGCATGCCGGCCGCTATTTTAATCACAATGTACATAGCGTAAGGGTGCTGGATGGAATCATTCATCGCAACATCAGTTTGCAGACGCTGGACGGGATTCTCTGTCATAACGGAGAACTGGAGCTCAGCGAGTACCGGCCATGCGTGAGGAGGACATTTGAAGAATTTGATGAAACCGTAGAGAGCTGCTATGTGGATGAAACCAATATCAGCAAACTGATTCCCGGTACGCTTGAGGGATGTGTCATGAGAATCTGTGACATCATTGCGTACTTAGGGAAAGACAGACAGGACGCAGTCAGACTTGGCTTAGTTGAGGATACGCAATTTTCGGACGGGGTCATCGGTACCCACAACAGTGAAATTATCAATAATTTCAGCGTCAATATCATCGAAAACAGCTATGGAAAACCATATTTGAAAATGGATGAAGAGTACTTTGAGGCTCTCAAAAAAGCGAAAAAAGAAAATTATGAAATGATCTATAATAATAAAAACCTCAATGCGTTATATAAGGAACAGATCCGCCCGATGTTCGGACAGCTCTATGAAGAACTGTTAAGACAGGCAAAGAGTGGGGATTCCAACAGTGTCTTTTATCGACATCATATAGCGTATGTGAATAAAAACAATTATTATGGCAATGGCGAGTTTCCACCTTATGAGGATGAAGAGAAAAATCAGCAGGTAGTTGATTTTTTGGCAAGTGTCACAGATGATTATTTCATCGAATTGTACAAGTATCTTTTCCCGAAAGGAAATCACGAGGTAAAATTCACCGGATACTTTGACTAGAGATCGAAATCATGCTAAAATGGTTGGAATAGCAAGTTCAAGATTCAATGCAGAAAAATATACAAAAAAGGGAAGACCGATACAGATAGGAGGAAATCATGGCAAAGGAATTGGTAATTGTTTTGGATTTTGGAGGACAGTATAATCAGCTGATTGCAAGACGTGTGCGAGAGTGCAATGTGTACTGCGAAGTACATCCGCATACGCTCAGTCTTGATACGATAAAGCAGATGAATCCGAAAGGAATTATTTTCACAGGAGGTCCCAACAGTGTATATGGGGAAGATTCTCCTACCTATACCAAAGAGATTTTTGAACTCGGAGTTCCTATTCTTGGAATCTGTTACGGCTCACAGTTGATCGCCCATCTGCTGGGCGGCAAGGTGGCGACAGCGCCAGTCAGTGAGTATGGGAAAACCGAGGTTGAGGTGGACAAGAATTCCCTGTTATTCGGAGATATAACCGGAGAGGGAAGTGATGGAGCGGCCACCGATCATGCAAAAACCATCTGTTGGATGAGCCATACAGATTATATTGCCAAGGCACCGGATGGTTTCAAAGTAACTGCGCACACACCCGTCTGTCCAGTGGCAGCGATGGAGATGACGGAGAAGAAAATTTATGCCACCCAGTTTCATCCGGAGGTCATGCACACGGTAGAAGGCGTGAAGATGCTCGCTAACTTTGTATACAAAGTCTGCGAGTGCAGTGGCGATTGGAAGATGTCCTCGTTTGTGGAGGACACGATCCGTCAGGTTCGCGAGAAGGTGGGAGACGGAAAAGTTCTGTGTGCACTTTCCGGAGGTGTAGACTCATCCGTGGCAGCCGTCCTTCTCTCCAAGGCGATCGGAAAGCAGCTGACCTGCGTATTTGTGGATCAGGGACTTCTCCGCAAGAATGAGGGGGACGAGGTCGAGGCCGTGTTTGGACCGGACGGACCCTATGATCTTAACTTTATCCGTGTCAACTGTCAGGAGCGATTTTATGAAAAGTTAGCAGGTGTCACAGAACCCGAGAAAAAAAG
>ONNE01000205.1 GCA_900319095.1 uncultured Eubacteriales bacterium
GTTTAAGACCCCTATGAAATTACACCGCTCTCAAACGAGCGATGTATCCGGCACCTTCGCCATCATGTTTAAGACCCCTATGAAATTACACCGCTCTCAAACTGTCTCTCCGGATGATACCCAGTAAGCGTTGTTTAAGACCCCTATGAAATTACACCGCTCTCAAACGACAAGTCTGTCGGTTATCGGAGAATGCTTGTTTAAGACCCCTATGAAATTACACCGCTCTCAAACTTAAGAAATTTCCAAATGGGATTTTCTAATGTTTAAGACCCCTATGAAATTACACCGCTCTCAAACGGCTTTACGATGCGAAAGGAACTGGTAGCAGTTTAAGACCCCTATGAAATTACACCGCTCTCAAACCTCAAATCTCTCATTTGAGAAAACGACTTGCTATCGCTGAGAGTCCATAACTTCGGGGTTGGGACAAATTTTTACGATATCTCGCAAAAATCCGAGTCCACGATAAACCGTTCTTCATTTGATAAAGCAATGTGTTCACTACTATCAATAATTATAGCATGATAATGCTTTCGAAGTAAAGTATCAAAAAAATATGACATCTCTCCATCATCAACGTAACTTCTAAGATTTACAATTAAGAATAGCTTTTCTTCCTCATATTCATTAACAAGCTCCATATAGTCAAGAATTTTTTCACATAAACTCTCCTGATCTTCGCGAATCTCAACGCCAGCCGATTTTAAAATCGTATTTATATTAATTTTCGGAAAATCAATCCCTCCCGGCAGAGAAAATGAAGTATCATACAAAAGAGTTTCCAATTCTGTCATAAGACGCATCGTTCTTTCATACCATTCGCCTTCCATCGCATTCTTCTCAATCCTGGAACAGATTGAATGAACAATATTTTTTTTATTGAGATCAAATGGAACAAATTGCGTGAGAAGTTCCAGTTTCTTTCGAATCGGGATGATTTTATGTTTCTCGGATAATACAGCCTTTCCCTCATCTCCCTCCATCTGACTTTGAATATCAGAAAGTAATCGATATAAAAGTTTGGGATGCTCAATGACCAGGGCATTGATTTTTTTGCATTCTGTATCAAATATCTTATTGATCTCAGGATATGTAAATATCATAAAATTACCACCGTCTCCTCATTATCAATAATACTTCCCATACTCTCTCCTACGACATATTCCATCTTTGAAAATTGTTTTTCAGTGACAACCAGAGACTGCACAAGTCCTTTCGGAGGTTTATTATTTTCTAGCATATGCTTTACAGATCGTTCTACTGACGGTGATGTCATCAGTTTACAGTAGACCGATTCTTGTAGCATGATAAATCCATTTTTTATCAATATTTTTCGAAAATTCCGATAATTCCTCTTATCCTCATTGGTCAATGTTGGCAAGTCAAAAAAAACAAATATCCTCATAAAACGAAAACCACTCACTTTTCATCCTCACAAAATTCAAAAAATTCAATTTTCGACGGATCCCCATCATTGATTGCATCCAACACACTCTTTGTATAAATTTTGATGGCATTTGAGATCATCTGGCGGTTTCCGTCAATAATCACGCTGTCCCCTAAGAGATGCCATAAGAGGTGTTTTTCTTCCGTACCAAATTCATCAAAGGTATGCCCACATACATAACGGTCGACTATGATACGAAAAGGTTCCATAAAATCACAGGCCAGATTAAAATGATTAAACATATTATCATGGAAAATTCCCAATTGCGTCAGATAACCATTCATGCATATTTCCCGGTTAAATGCCGACAAAAGAATACTATAGCCATAATTCAGCGCAGCATTCAAAGGGATGTTAGCACTTCTGGTAAAATCCATCCCAAACAGCGCATTAAAATACACTTTTGCAGCATGGCCCTCACGATTTGTGGCATCCAACAGTTCCACCTGACCAATGTAAGAAGACAATAAATCTGCTTCTGTAAATTTCTCCCTGTCCCGCAAAAACCCTTCCTGTTTTCGTATTTTTTCTGTCACGATCTCGCGCCAGATAAGGGCTTTCATCTCTGGTCTCCAACTCATCTGATACCGGATTTTAGCCGTACTGTCATGACTTCCATGGTGTGGCATTAACTCTGCTGTCGGATTTCTCTTTGAATCACAAAAAATAACTCTCACTTTCTTTTCCACAAGTGCCTCGATCAGACATCCGGTGAGAGAGACTGCCGGATTTTCCAAAACAAGAATCGCCACTTCATCTATGATCACCCGCTTTGTCTCTCTCCCTCTCACGACAAGATGCCCCATCTTATAATCCAGTTTGGATTGACTGGAAACGATTACCGTGCGCCAGCTCATAATAACTCCAGAAGATTCTCCGAACGTGTCTCCCAAAGTCCGCTCACAGAAGAATCGATCAATCGCACATCCGTATATTTTTTCTTCCAATTCGACATCGATGCGCTAAAATTAACCGTGGCTGCTGTACGTTTGCTACCACCAATTGCCGTCAGGTCACAGCCACTGGAAATCCGCCCGAATGTCTGATGGATATTGAGAATTGCTTTTGCCTGCTCAGGCACTGACAAAGCTAAAAACCGTTGTCTTCCACTCTCTAGCGTTGCCAATGGATGATTCACTCTTTTTCTCCATATTGTATCCCTGTATTTTGCGATATAGAGATCATACAACTCCACATTTTTTTCATAGGATATCTTATCATATTCCTCATCATAGATATAATTGGAATGATTGCTACACTTTTCAACCAGTCTTTCAACCTTTTTTAAGTATCCGCTCCAAAAGAAATGTTCTGTAAACTGCATGGCATTTTGAACAATCAGTGTTTTTCCACCACCAGAGATTCCTGTTATGCACACCCGGAAACCATCCAGCGATAGCATGGTATTGACTTTCCAAGGGCGCATGCCCATCGGGAATTCTATCACTTCCACCTTTTTCCCAAGAATCTGTTCCAATCTCTGACCGGCATATTCCTTCGCAAAAGCCGGGTCTTGCAGAAAATGTCTGCCAACCATCATTTCAACGGACATAATAAAAATCTCGTTTTTCTTACCGGATTGGTAACGAACCGGTATATAGAACATCGCACCGGATTTGTTGTAACCACCGTACTTTTGTGTGTCAAGTCCTTTTTTTATAGGAACGAGATCCTTTGCTGCTTTTACAGGCATCTGATCAAAAAATCCTCCGTGTTTATAATATGCATATTTTGTATAGTGTGCATATCGCCCCGCAGCAATCCTTTTAACCTTTTCCAACATATCGGTTCCCGTCCATACGGTAATTCCGCCGCATATTTGTGGATGTGTAAACATCGGTTTTATATTAAGACTATATTGCTTGTTCGGGGTAAACCACTTCTTAGTAAACTTCATGTTGTATACATTTCCCGTAACCACATTTAAATAGGCATCTACAGCATGATGAAAATCATTGAACGTCCGACTTTTTAGCAATCCAAATTCCTGGCGGAATTTGGAGGCAACTCTCGCCTTGCAATAGACGATTTCGGTATCTGGATATTTTTCTTTCAAAAGGGTGGCAACCGCCTTGGCCGTCTGAGATGTCTCAACCAATTGTCGATTGATAAATCCCATCCTCTCATCCGGTGAAAATGGGGTATTTCTTGTGAGTCTCCTATATTTTTCATCCTCAATCAATTTACTGTCCTTTAAAAATTTCCAGTATCCGGTCATCTTATCTCGTATTTCTTTTGCAATTGGATAAATATCTTTTTTCTTTCCGTTCTCTTCCGATAAAACCAAAACTTTATTATTTAGGATACTGTCATCATCCACGTAGGCCTGTGGATAAATATGATCTACATCATAAAGTCTCGTCCCCAACTTTTCAAGTTCAATCGGCTTGCCACTATACATACATTTCCCAAGCTGCATATAATAAAGGAATAGCTTTTCACTCTGCAGCTTATTATCCGCATACTCTCCCATCTCTTCCAACTGCTTTTTGAGGATTCTCACGTCTTCCACATCACATTTTTTATACAATTCAAGAATTTTTTGCTTTCTGGAAAGTTTTCTCTTTCCCTTCTCTTCCGGCAAAGAGCCTCTGGTTGTCTCAACAAAAATTTTGTCCGGAATTCCAAATGCCTTTTCGATATCTTTTAAGATTGCAAGGGTTCGATATATCGGTCTTCTAACAGCATTGGAAAGATACATATCATCCATTTTCTCAGCCAATGTTTTTGTCGTTCCCGCATAATACTCTTCATTATAAGAGCGGATTTCATCCTGAAACGTAAATTTATCCGATAATATTTCCATCAAATTATAGGAGGTTGACCAAAGAGCGCCTATCATTGTATACACTTCTCCGGTTGACTTTTCTACCCCTTCAAGGCCATCCAGAAAATGTTTCGAAAAGCGTCCAAAATCTTTTATTTTGATACTGCATATGTACTTTCTGTCTGTCTCACTCACTGACGGATAATAATTCGCGAGCCACTTTGAGAGTCTTTGCTTATCTTCAGAGTAAGTAGATCGCTCAATAATTTTTTCTACATCATCCTCTGTCAATGTTCCGGATTCAATTAGTTTTCTGAATGCAATTTGCGATGAAAGATTACTGTTAATGTTAACATCAATTCCGGTTACCTGGCTCTCCTCTCCCTTTTCAATTATATTATGGGCTATCAGATACTCCATCAGTTTTGACTTTGTCACTTTTTTGTACTGCATAAACAAATCTCTATAGATTGCCTGCTTTAGCTCCACAGATATTCTCTGACCCCGGATTTGTAAATTATTTATTTCATTTAATACCATAAATTTATGATATAATAGAGAATCTTTTGCTATAACCGGTTCACCCGGCAAATATGTACAACGATTTGTCATCCTCTTGATAAACTCCATCTCGCTGGCATCCAGATCAACCATCTTTTCAAAATTCCATGGAAAGATTATTCCGGCCTTTCTCTTGATCCATGCATGACCGGAATGCTCGTTCAACGGTCCCACAAAATAAGGAATCCGGAAAGTAAAGACTGAAATAATCTTGTCCTTTACTGATATATTATCCTCGTCTGTCTCATTTAAAAATGGCAGATACGACTGTGCCATCTCCAAAATCTTCATCAATTCATACTGATATAGCTGACATGGGATGACCCGGTTATCTGTATTTACCTGTTTCGGCATAAACGTACGAGATTCTAATCTGGTCATCATGTCACGATACCTTATCTCATCATCTTCTTCAACCGTTACCTCTTTAAAAATAGCGGTTATGTATTTTGAAAATTCTTCGATGCTTGTATCCTTTTTATTCCGGTAGGCATACGCAGGATAATTGCCCTTTTTCTCTTCCCGAAAAATTTCATTATATTGTTTTGGCACATAAATACGTACAAGCTCTTTTAATGTACGCAAATCTTTTCGATGCTGTTCATATACTTGTATTTTGGATGCCGAGATCGTCTCAAACTCACCAAGGATATCAACCAAAGTCGCCCAATCATAAATCGCTCTAAGGTGTATGAGCAATGACTCTTCTTCATCCGTAAGTTCAGAAAAGATCTCGATTAATTTCTCGTCTTCCATTGCCATTGATACCGATCCATTGTCAGCATACTCATCATTGCCAAAGACATCCTTGATTTTACAACTGCCTCCCGCCATCAATCTTACGATTGCCTCCCGGCTAAATGGGAAGTTTTCTGTCGCTTCTTTCGACGGCTTTTTCCCTTCATAAAGAAGTTCCATCAACTTTTTGTTTTTTGCTATGACACCGATTTTTTCTTTTAATATATCTCCTATTTCTGAATACGACTCACATTCCCATGGAAGATCAAATCCGTTATCAATAAAGTACCGGATAAATGAATCATATACACTTTTAAAATCCTTGATATTGGAAAGATTTTTTACGTTGATATTACTCAAAAAATGTCCCCTATGTGCCACCAGCCACGCACACGCAAGGTAAACAAGTCTCACATCATGTATCTGGCTTGATGTCATAAGTTCATAAATCAAATGATGAATTGTCGGATATTTTTCATAGTAGCCCCGATCAGTAAAGTCGTCATCCAAAAAAAGACCTTTTGGATTCTCAGAATCTTCCCTATACAGCGAACTCTCCTGAATTCTTTGATAAAACTTTCTGTCCACTTTCTCTATTTCTCCGGCAAAAAGCTCCTGTATCAAATCTACTCTCTGCTGCCTGCGATCAAGTCTTCTTCTTGCCGTTCGAAAGCTCCGCCTGTCCTCACAGAGCGAACCGGCATCAAATAAAGTAATTCCCCATGCCTGTTGTCCGTGATATTTAGGAATATTATATTGTTCATCCGTCACCGCGTATCCCACGGAGTCTGTACCAATATCCAATCCCACGTAAATTTCTCTACATTTTTTTTGCGCATTTTTTTCATTTGTCATAGACATATCCCCCAAACTATGATATAATGTTTTTGTAATTTGATAGACCCCTATGAAATTACACTGCGAGTTCAAATAAAAGTTTACTCAAATCGTTGACTTGTTCAACAACACACAGTGTGTGTATACTAAGATCTCTTATTGCGGAGATCTTTTTTATTTCTTAACGGAAATAAGCATCTATCAATTTTTATTATATCATATATTCTATAAAATTTGTGTCCCATTTTTTGTACATAATTAGCCACGTTTTTCTAGTTCTGATAAATCTGGGATAATCGGTTAATTTCTTTTTTCATCATGTCTACCACTTTTTGGGGACCACTTATTCTAACACCTTCTCCCAATCCAATCAACCATCCCAAAAACAAACTGCTCACAGCTACTTCTACCGTTGTTTCAAAGTGTTCTTCATCAATTTTATGCATCGGTACATCTCTTCCAAAACGGTCAATCATGATACCCGCAAAGTCATTTCTACATAACAGATGAACCTTCTCTTCCCGTCCATCAAACATCCCAAAGCGCCTCTTCGTATATACCGCCATATCAAGAGATTTAAAATTCTTCTTTCCCTCCCGTTGTTCTTGTGTAAGTGATAATTCCTTCATTTTATCTACCCGATAATGTCGGATTTCTTTCGCTTTATCATCAAATGCAATCAAATAATACCACTCGTTATTCCAACAGACACCCCATGGCGATACCCGATAGATCTCCCCATTATGTCGTTTCTGTAATTTCTTATATACATCCCAATTATAATATTCAAAGCTTACTTTTCGATCGGTATTTATCGCCTCATGAAGAATATCAATATTGTAGTAAATGCTCTCATTCATGGTTTTTATTCGCTCTGCCACAAATACTTGCCCCTGCAAAGATCTCGCTTGGTGAATGCTCGTCAGTCCCTCAATCTTCTTGATTAATTCCTTGGATTTTTTGTGAGTGATGAATCTGGATGACTGAACGGCATCCACCAATAACTTTAACTCTGCCAATTCAAACTCCCGGTTTCCAATATGATAGGAATAACTTCTGCCAACTTTCTGCCCTATGATGTCAGCCCCAAAATCATTTAACACTTTGATATCTGTATAAATCGTCTTTCTTTCTGCGTGAATCCCATAGTGTTCAAGTTCTCCTATCATGTCTTGAACACTCATGCTATGAGTATCATCTGTTTTTTTCGCAAGAATTTGATACAGATACAACAGTTTCATTTTTTGATTGGTTCCCATTTTTTGACACCTCCTTTACATTATTATTTTATCTCATAATACCACTGTAATCTACCAAAAAATGAACTTCTTTCCTCTATATATCCCCACAAAAAAACACCGCCTCACAAAACCTGTGTTTTGCAAAGCGGCTGTTTTTTGTGCATTTGTTATTAAAACAGATTATCAAACATCGAATAATAATTCATGTAGTTCGAAAAACTGTTCCGATAAGAACTCAGGCTGCTCCCATACAGGGAAGATGCCGACAATCCATCTCGCCCATAATAACGATATCCCGTCTGGTTTTGTCTTGACTGATAGGCTGCCATCCCCGAGATCCGGGAAGATGCCGTTCCTACCATAGCACCATAGGAATCGGAACCGTTAAACAGGTTCTTTACCTGATTCATGTCACTGTTCTTAAACTGGCTCTCATCCAGCGTTAGTTTTCCATCACTGCCAAGGTTGATGCCAATTTGACTTAAATTCCCACTCATGATCCGCGTCGTCAATGCCATGTTCGATACCGAACCCTTGATCGGTTGACTCCCCGATTCCATCGCATCATCAACTACTTTGTTGTAGTCCCTGACAAAGTCTTTGACTGTATTGTAGATTTTTTCAACATCATAATTCTCTACTTTGCGACCCTTTTCATCTCTGGTCACTATTTTGCCAAAAACATTTCCTTTGCCGGTAGAAGAAAGCTTTGTTGCATCGGACACTAAGCTTTCTGTACTCTTTATTACATCACGATAGGATGATGCCGTAACAGACGTATTTCTTGATGTACGACTTTGTTGATAGGAATTCATCCGCACACTCTGGTTTTTTGTATACTGCGACTGCATGAGCCGACGGTAGGATGACATCCGATAGCTGCCGTAGGAAAAACTGTTTGTGCCAAATAATCCAGATATGCCATACATATGTTGTCACCTCCTCTCTTTTTCCATATAAAACTCTCACCCTCTTTATTGTATCAAAAAATCAGCTTTTTTCTCATTATTTCGTGGCTTTTTGAGTTTGTTTCGTTGCATTTCGATTTACAATTTACGTTTTGAGAGGACTTTGACACACTCAGCGCCTGCTTTTTATATATTTCATATAGGTCCTGACAAAGTCAGCATATCGGTTTTTCGAGAGATAGATCCACTGATCTTTCTCCAACTGGATGGTATCTGCCGTATATCCGGTTATCTTGTCCATATTGACCAGATATCCGCGGTGGCAACGATAAAAAGAGGAACCTAATAATTCCTCAAATTCCTTCATGGTTCCATAGCATTCTACACAGCGGTTCATCGTGTAAATCTCACATTTTTTTCGCTGGCTTTCTACATATAGAATTTCGCTTTTTTTTATATTAAAATGATTCCTGCGAGTTTTAATTATAACAGAATCGTTATCCAATGACCGATCGCGAATATACTTTCTTGCCTTGTTTAACACTCCGCCAAGTTTTTTCTCATCAATCGGTTTTAACAGATAATGGAATGCATTCACATCAAATGCATCAAAGACATATTCTTTCTCTCCGGTAACAAATACAATAAGGCTTTGAATCTTTTCTTCCCGCATTTTTTTCGCTGCCTGTATGCCATCAATCCCCGGCATTTGAATATCTAAAAAAACCAGGTCAAATGTCTGATTTGAGCGCAAAAGATCTTCCGCAAGAAAAAACGTAGTCACCTCATCTTCCGTTTTTTGAGCCTCTATCCATTCTTTTAAATAGATTGTCGTCTCCCGCTCACCATCGCATATTGCAATTCTCATAATAACCCCCGACAATGTATTATACTCATTATCTCGGTTAATTTCAAAGAATTCTTGATATTAATGGCACGAATAACCTCTCAATTGGAACGAAAGAGCTATTGAAAATATGGTTTCACTTTTTCCCAAATTTCGTCCGATATTTTTTTGGTATCCTGATTTCCATTTACTACAATAATATTTTCCTCATCTTTTAATTTTTCAAATGCCTTTTGATAATTTTCTCTGACTTTGATGAGTCTGGATTTTTCTTCAAACAACTCCTGGTGAAAACGATTTTTTGAAATTCTCTCAACTGCTAAGTCCGGATCCAGATCAATGAATATATTTACGGTAGGGCGCAGTATCTGGCTGCTTTGCTCATTCGCTTTTATCACCCAGTCCATCGACATATCAACACTGTGATAAGCATAGGAGGAAAAATAATACCGATCGGTGAGCACAGTCGTCCCCTCATTGATCTTCGGAACGATACCATCCACATCATTCAACAAATGGTCAATCCGATCTGCCACAAATAGCGCTGCAATTGTTTTATTATCTGTCTTGATTCTCCCCATCATGATCTGATGGATCATGGAACCGATTGGAGAATCGGTTGGTTCTCTCGTTGTGTAGCAAACTATACCCATCTCTTTAAGTCGATCCGACAGCAGAGCAATCTGTGTACTTTTGCCGCTTCCATCAATGCCCTCAAAAGCAATGAAATTTCCCTTGTCCATTTATTCTTTACCTCCTGATACTCAACAAACATTTGCCATTTTTATCTCCGTGTCTGATTTCCAATCCGACCAAAAAGCAGATAAAACACATCCATCACTTAAAGATAGTACACGGTTTCAGAAAGATCTTTTCTGCTTCCATGGTTTTCTAGCGGTCCGGATCCCTGTGCTGCATAACCGACATCCATAAGCATCAGCACTTCCTCGTTCTCCGGCAGACCAAGTGTCTGTGCTGCCTTTTCCGGATCAAAAAAATTAATCCAACAGCTGTCCAGTCCTTCATCCGTTGCAGCAAGATTCATATGTGTTGCTACGATGGTAGCATCCTCGATACCGGAATCCCTTTGCCCGCCCGGATAAGTAAAAACATTATTTTTGTCAAATGCCACAACAAGTACAACCGGTGCCCCATACCGGCAAGGAGTAAGACTGTCAATTTTTTTTAAACTATCCTCACTCTGCAGAACATAGATGCGCTGCTCCTGTAAGTTCTTCGCGGTCGGTGCCAGTCGCCCTGCTTCAAGAACCGCTGTCAGCTTTGCCGGTTCGACCTCCCTATCACTGAATTTTTTGCATGAATAACGCTCTCTGATAACATCTTTAAATTCCATTTTTTCCCTCTTTTCTATTGCTCAATCGTGATAACATCCTTTAAAATGTAAAAAAACGTTGGCGCAGAGGAATCTTTATTTTCTTTGTACCCCTCCGACAAGTCACAGGTGTCACTTTCATCCTCTGGATTTACACCAATATAATTTCCCTTAAACACCTCACAATCTCCGCGCTTAATATCCCTGATTACCTCATCAATTTTTTCATCCGTTCCATCAGCGGCAATGATGCTGTTAAGTTCAAGTATTTGAACCCAATCCTCCTCTAATCCCCCACCGACATCATTTTTGTGTTTGTTTCCCTTTACATATTGGTCAATGTCCTTTCCGGTAAGGACTGCCTCTACCGCTGCCGACATATACGGAGTCCAGTTAATTTTTGAGCTGATAAGAGACGTCGTAGGTGCCACATCAATCATACTCTGATTGTACCCGACATGAAAAACTGTCTTAGAAGCACGGTTTTCTTCACAGGCGACAGCGGGACCAATCGTGTCCGAGTGCTGGGAAATCACAACGCATCCCTCTTCAATCAATTTCTGGGCACACACCTTTTCCTGATAATAATTTCCCCACGTATTCGTATACTTGACCGTCATCACAGCGCTGTCAACAACAGATCTCACTCCGAGAAGAAAAGCCGTGTAACCGGATACGACTTCCGCACAGGAATATGCCGCAACATAACCGATTTTGGCCTCCTCTTTCGAAATCTCTCCACTGTCAATCAACTCTTTTAACTTCATCCCGGCCACAACTCCGGTAACATACCGCCCCTGATAGATTTCTCCCATAAAAGTGTGATAATTCTCATAAAAAGGTGTTTCAGCGGCATTATCTCCGGTTGCCTGACAAAATTGTATGTCCGGGTGCTCCCCTGCAATTTTTTTCATCTCCCCGGCATAGCCATAACTGTTTGCAAAAATCAGTTCACATTTCTCCTCCACCAGCTCATTCAACACATCAGCCGTCGCTTCCTCCGGCACATTATTTTTTACAACAAAGACAACTTTGTCACCGAACTGGGATTCTATCGCCTGCTGCGTGTGAATAAAATTGTTGGTATACGGTGTACTCTCATCTCCTTCATAAATAATGCCCACTTTCAAAACTCTGTCCGTTCTCTCCTTTTTGTCCATCAAAAAACGGAACAGGCTAAATACCAGAAGCACGGCAGCTGCGCTTATAATGGTAATCACAATATTGCGTTTCACAGGTTATTTCCTCCTCGTATGACTCTACGGATCAATCACCGATACAACTTTTCTACATCAATTGTCTTTTCTTCTATGAGACGCAGAAAAATATCAACAATCTGAGGATCAAACTGCGTTCCCCTTCCGCGCTCCAATTCTCCCAGAACATAATCAAAATCGAGTTTTTTGCGGTAAACACGGTTTGCCGTCATTGCATCAAAGGCATCCGCAACTCCGATAATTCTTCCGTACAGCGGAATCTCCTCGCCTTTTAATCCCGCCATGTATCCCTTACCGTCATAGCGCTCATGATGGAACTGCGCTCCATCCACAACATGTTCAACAAGAGTAAAGTCTTTTAGAATTTCCGCTCCTTTTTGGACATGGGATTTCATGATAGCATATTCCTCATCCGTCAGACGGGAAGGCTTGTTCAAAATCCGGTCCGGAACTCCGATTTTCCCGATATCATGCAGGAGTGCTGCCTTTCTCAAATTCTCACACTCATCCTCCGTGAAACCAAGTTCTCTGGCAATCAGAACTGAGTACTCCGAAACGCGCATTGAGTGCTGACTCGTATTCTCGTCCTTGGCATCCACCGTCTTGGCAATGGCAAGAATTGTCTCGTTCCCCATCTGAACCTGTTCTCTGGCAAACTCCAATTCTTTCCGCTGAAAAGTCAACGTTCGCTGAATCTGTGTCCGCACAATTACCCATGTCAGCCACGCAACCGCAATGAGGGCAATGAGCAGCATATAAATGCGGAACCAAAGGTTGTCATAAATTGCTTTTTCCTTTACAATCTCATAACTGCTCTTCTCAAGGACTTCTCCGCTCTTGCTGTCCAACACCGACAGATGAAAGGTATAATTGCCAGATGGCAGATTGGTATAGACAACACTTGTGAGACTGCTCTGCGGGATAACTGTCTCAGAACTGTCAAATCCCTCCAAATAATAACTCACATAGGGATTTTCAATCGTATAATTGATAACCTCCGGATAAATCTCAATTTTTTCCGTATCCCTGCTGACAACAAATGGTGTCCCACGATCAATCTCATAGGATACCGAGTCCTGCTCAACAGAGGAAATCATCATGCGGTATGTCTTTTCCCCCATTGAATATCCATTCAAGTTCACCTTGCACACACCGACATCACAGGACAGATAAAGATTCCTATTCTCATCACAGTAATTCCATGCATTAACCGTCAATGCACTGGTAAGTCCGCTCCGGGCATCAAGATAATCGTATTGCAGTGAATCAATCCCCGACAGAAGTTCCTGCTCATTTACCACATAAATACCGGCACTTCCCATGACAAACAGATTCCCTTTTCCGTCCGGCAGCACATCGTAATTATTATAATATGGGAAATTGCTCAACTCTCTCACATTTAGATTCTCATCCATATAGCACAGACTGTTACTCGTCACGATATAAGTTCCGACACCGGCTGTATCCTTAACGGTACGGAGAATAACTCCTGACGGAAGCCCGTCAGTCGTAGAAAACTTACGGGTAATCTGTCCATTCTCAATCAGGAAAAGACCATCACCATCTGTTCCGGCAAGAATGCTCCCATCCCCTCTGTCCATGATAGACAGCACCATCGCATTGCTCCACTCATCCCCATAAGGAATCGTACGCACAATTTTGTGATCCTGAATATACGAAATGCCAACATCACTCGATACTACAATTGTACCATCCGAGAGTTCCATGGTCAGTCTCACCCAGTCGCCAAAATCTTTTGTCTTGCTGTCATAGAGGGTTATCGTTCCGTCCTCTGACACTTCGTATAACCCCTTGCCATAGGTACTGATCCAAAGTTCTCCCTTCGAATCACTCCGAATACAGCGAATACGAATTCCATCCAATTCCTTCGTTAGTTTGTTCTCAACGCTGCGGTTGCTCTTTATGTCAACTACATCTAACCCTGTATCCGTCCCGGAATACATCTGATCTTTCCAGACATCCACCGAATTGACAACCCGGCTCTTCAGCCCAATTGCACCGTATACATCCGTAAAGGTAGATTCAGCCATTCTGAGAAGTCCCATACGCGAAGATGTAAACCAGTAATTCCCCTGATAATCAATTACCATATTATCAATTGAATTGTTAAATTCTCCTGTTTTGATATCCTGATAATTTCCTTTTTTATCAAAATAACCAATCCCATTGTCAGCGCAGACAAACAGTATTTCATTTTCATCAAAGCACAGACGGTTCAAAACCGTCAGATCACCACATGTCAGTTCCGAAATCTTCTGAAATTTATCATCGGAAATATCATATACATAGATACGATTCTCAGAGGTACCGACATAGAGGCTGCCATTTTCATCAAACATGCAGCACGAAAACATTTCCTTGTCATTCGACAATTTCTCTGTGCGCTGCAGTTTCCCCTCCCTCATAAAGCACAGCTCACCGGCCGAAGTGACCGCCACGACATTTCCCCGATGATCCGCTGCGATACTCTTTGTATAGTTGACCTCTGAAATAGAGTTCAGCACCTGCAGTCCCATGTTGAGTTGTAAAACTGCCACACTTCCGGATGTACCAATGTAGTAGTATCCGTCTGAACTCTTGATGATAGATCGTACTGAATTTGACTCAAGACCATTCGTCTCGTCTACGACATTTACAACCTTTTCGTTGATGCAGATAGAAAGACCATTGTCATTGGTTCCAATCCAGAGACGTCCCTCTTCATCCACATAGAGACAGTTAACATTTCGAACTGACTCATATTTATCCATCCATCGAAATTCACTTCCATTATAGCGATAGAGACCTGCGTAGGTTCCCACCCACAAAACACCGTCATTTGTCTGAACGACATCATTGGCCTCCCCACAAGGCAGACCATTATCACTGCTGTAAACAGTTCTTACACAGGCATTGAAATCCACGGTATTCTGTATCGTCTCAGCCGACACTGTCACATATGAGGCGGATAGATAACCGATGAAAGAAAAAATCAAAAGAACACGCAATACTTCGGAGGTATGCTTCCTCGTATCCTCTTTGTCCCGAAATACATGTCGTATCTTAATCATCAGATAGAGAACGATAAGGGTGAGCAGTTTATCCAAAAAATCAATATAAAATTCACCGATTATATCGCAGAGAAAAGCCGGGATTCCCTGCTCCTGCAAAAATCCGATGACACCATCTCCCCAGATATTCCCTGTTGTTCCGCCACTTATGTACAAATTCAGCGGAACCGAGACCACAATGGATGCCAGTGTAACACCTACACTGACCAGCATTGTTCCAAACAAACTTTTAAATTGTCCTTTTTGGGCGGAATAGCCGACAATCAGACCAATAAAGATATTTGTGATACCATAGATATAAGAAATAGGATCAATCATCCCATACATAATGTTGCATGTGAGTCCGACAATCGCACCACAGATCGGTCCCAGAACATATGCCGAGATCACTGTCCCAAAAGAATCCATCCAAAGCGGAAGTTGAAAGAAATCAGCAAAAGCCTTTCCCACAAAATTCAACAGAATACATATAATAATGAGAATACTAATCTGAATATCTTTTTTTCGCACCGTGCCGTCCTCCATACTATCCGGATTATCACTCCCAGAAAAACGAAAAGGGTACCATCTACCCTCTTCATTACTTATTGTACCATTAAATCTACAAAAGTCAATCGAAAAGGCCTATGATAATTTTTATTTTGACTGTTTTTTACGGATTGAGAATTTTCATAATCCTTCTCATCCGCTCATCTTCTACATGGTATACACGTGTTAACGGCCATGGCAATCCCAAAATGTATTCCCTGTCACTCTCCCACAATGCATCCAATCTCTTCATAAATCCCTGTTCGTCCTGATGACGCTGCTTTCCAAAATCACAAGGATAATATTTTTTTACCGGCTGTTCAATCACTTTCTTCTTTTCAATAAAATGCACAGCTCCATATTTTCCTATCTGTTTTTCATAAGAAACCTGTTCGATCAAAGAATGATCCGACGGCTCACTCAATAAAATAATCCCCTTCTCCACATAATAATCCCACACAGTTCTCGCTATGCGCTCCTTCGGTGTGGGATAATCCAATTCCCGTGAAATCCGCTCCACGGTATACCCCAAATCCGCCAGATGCCGAATCGCTCCACCGCTCGCCATATCGTGAACAAAATTCGACAAAGCCTGATTAAAATAATTCATCCTGTTTCCTTTCTGATCTAAGTGGTGTTAACAGCATCAAAGCATTCACTCCAACCGGAATACTTCCTTCAAGCCATGCTACAGATCTCCCTTTTTTGTCAACTCAAGATTTTTTTAGCAAGGACTGTGAAATATCAATAAATTTTCTAAGTGCCGATGTCTTTTCACCTACTGCATCCTTTCTGTAATACACCTCAAATGCTGAATGTGGTGATTCCTTCCATTTCAGAAAAACAAGCTCCGGATGTTCCATTACCAGATGCTCCGGTACAAATGAATAACCAAATCCCGATAATACCAAAGCATAAGCCGCATTGATATAAGATAGGGGGGAATCGAGATAACCTGCCTGTAATTCCAAAGCTGCTCTGTACTAATCATTTCTACATCATTTAATTTTTTAATAAGTGGATCTTCCTTTGACACTACGCAGACGAAATAATCCTCATGAAGCTTTTTAAAGATTACATTGTCATCAGTAAACCTTGCCATTCTTTTGAATGATAGTAGGTATTCAGTATATTGG
This sequence comes from uncultured Eubacteriales bacterium, assembly GCA_900319095.1. Taxonomy (GTDB): domain Bacteria; phylum Bacillota; class Clostridia; order Lachnospirales; family Lachnospiraceae; genus Eubacterium_F. The sequence goes on from ONNE01000205.1 coordinate 16,635, forward strand.
ATGCCTCCGGAAGAAACTGCTGTCCCACCTGAGTAAGGGAAACAAATCTTGTAGTCCGGTCAAAAAGCCGGGTGCCAAGTTCATTTTCCAGAGATTTGATCTGCTTCGATACCGCAGGCTGCGTCAGACCAAGCTGATCTGCTGTTTTAACATAATTCAATGTATTTGCAAGACTGACAAAACATTCCAGTTGAGTAGTGTTCATCAATATCCATCCGTTTTATCATCTATACATTATTTATTCCAATCAGTTATAAACTATAGCATATATTTATTTCACTTTCAATATTCCATCTGATAAAATGACAATAGATGTTACAGTTCAAAGAATGATCATGATTTTCCTGATATTTTTGAACAGTAATATTTAATCACGAATTAAATGCAGTTAATCTGCGGAAAGGAGTATATATGGCATTAAAGAATTTTGCTTCATGGTCAAATGGTACTGCTACAGAATCAGGCTCTGCCTGCGGTTCTTCCGATAATTACAGTGCTTGTGGCTCTGCCGACAATTACAGCGCTTGCGGAGCTTCAGATAAGTAGTTTCTAAAAGACAAAATCTGATCGTACTTTGGACTGACCGAACTAAACATTGATCAGTCCTAGTTTTCACCTCGACAAGAACTACTCCAAAAGGAAGTATATATATGAATACAAATACTAAAAAAACAAATAAAAAATTCACATTTTCATTTCAGTGGCACATAACCGATGACTGTGACCAGCGCTGTAAACACTGCTACATTTTTTCCGCTGATAACTGTAAGCCGTTAGAATCCATGAACTGGGAACAGATGGAAAAGACATTTTACAACTGTCTAGACTTTTGTGATACATATAACTGCAGACCCTACTTGTATCTTACCGGCGGCGATCCCATTCTTCATCTTGATTTCTGGAGGCTTTTGGAATTGTTCCACGAACGTAAAATATATTTTACAATATTGGGAAATCCCTTTCATCTGAGTGAAGAAGTGTGCAAACGACTTAAATCATACGGATGTGAAAGATATCAGATGTCCATAGATGGTCTGAGGGAAACTCATGACTGGTTCAGAAAACCGGGATCCTTTGACTGCACATTGGAAAAGCTTACCTGCTTGAAAAATGCCGGAATAAGAACAGCCATAATGACAACCGTTTCAAAAACCAACCTGAATGAGATATCGGGAATCATCGACGAAGTAGTTACTGCAGGTGCTAACGTCTTTGCTTTTTCAAGATATGTCCCAAGCGGGGGAGGACTTGATACAAGTATGACCGCAAGAGAGTATCGTGCATTATTAGATAAGTGCGATAAGAAGTTTGCAGAATATGAAGAACAGGGATGCGATACTTATTTTAACAAGAAGGATCATTTATGGACTTTGCATGACTATGAAACCGGTAAATTTCATATACCCGAAACTGCTGAGGAAGGAATAATCTATGACGGCTGCCATTGTGGAAACAGTCATCTCACAATTCTGCCTTCCGGCGATGTCTATGCCTGCAGACGGGTATCTAACAGCAGAGTAGGTAATGTGTATGAAGATAAACTGGCTGATATATGGATAGGAAGTATGGAGTCTTACCGTGAGTTTGATAAGTTCAGTAAATGTTCCAAATGCCGACTCCTTCCCTGGTGCAGAGGGTGTCCGGCAGTTGCCAAGGGAACAAATGGGGATTTCTATACCGAAGACCCACAGTGCTGGATCGACACGAGTCCATGCCATGATGAACTGATTTCGCTATGAAGCTCAAAAGACAGACACCTGTACGAATAGTGTTACAGAAAGGAATCAACTTTTATGAATAATACAATGAAAGCAGTTATTATTGATAAACCCACAAAAGGGAGTGACGTAGTTCTCTCCGATGTACCTATCCCGCAAGTGAAACCCGGATGGGTGCTTGTTAAAGTAAAAGCATTTGGAATGAACCACTCCGAACAGCTTCTTCGGGAATTTGAGATAGAAAGTGATTATATTAACAAGCCTATTATTCCGGGAATTGAATGTGTAGGAGAAATTGTAGATCCCTCTGACAGCAATTTTTTAACCGGAGATAAAATTGTCGCTTTAATGGGAGGCATGGGAAGAAGCTTTAACGGAAGTTATGCAGAATATACTCTTCTCCCCGCACATCATGTTTTTGCTGTAAAAAGCAGTCTTCCATGGCATGAAATGGCGGCTGTTCCGGAAACCTATTTTACTGCATGGGGATCGCTATTCCAGGGTCTTAAACTTACACCTGATGACACTCTCCTGATTCGTGGAGCCACATGTGCTCTTGGTTATGTGGCAAATCAGCTTGCAAAAGCTTTGGGATGTTCAGTAATAGCAACAACACCTAAGGAATCAAAACTTGATCTCATTAAATCTGCCGGAGCGGATGAATGTATATTAGATGACGGAAGCCTTAAAGGAAAAATAGTGGTGAATGTTAAATGACTTTCTTTTTCATTTAATTTAGCGCTCATTTTATCGCTCATTTTCTGATAAGCTGTCTTGTGGCAATAATATCTTCCGCTTGTCTCACTTGCAGATTCGCAATATGATCAATCGGAATATTAATCTTAAATACATTATTGTATCAATGTTTTTTCGTTTTTTTCACAATTTTATCTTCTTGGTTTTTATAAACAGCAACCTAGAAAAACAATGCACTTCAAATATTACCATTTTATCATCTCAATCGTTTGTCCTTTCCGATTCAGCGTACTTCAAATTTGTTTCACAAATTTTCAGTCGCGTTGCGCCTTCGCTCCACCTCACAGATTTCCCCTCACCTCCGCACTTCGTGCTTCGGTTCGGTCGCGGCAGTCGCCGCTTTCTAAGAATAAAAAGAATCCAGCTACAAGCAAGCTTGCACTGGATTCTCCTCTTTTCCGATTCAGCGCACTTCAAATTTGTTTCACAAATTTTCAGTCGCGTTGCGCCTTCAAATAAGTAAAAAACGGAGACATACATGCAAGCATGCAGTCTCCGCATTTTTACTTATTCTCAGTCCGCTGAATCGCGCAATTTACTCGATTACTGTAGCAACACGACCAGATCCTACTGTTCTACCACCCTCACGGATAGCGAATGTAAGACCCTGGCTCATAGCGATTGGGTGGATGAGCTCAATTGTCATCTCTACGTTATCACCAGGCATACACATCTCTGTTCCCTCTGGAAGTTTGATGATACCGGTTACGTCTGTTGTACGGAAATAGAACTGTGGACGATAGTTATCGAAGAATGGAGTATGACGTCCACCCTCGTCCTTTGTCAATA
>ONNE01000058.1 GCA_900319095.1 uncultured Eubacteriales bacterium
ATGAATACATCAAGTGCCCGAATATTCAATTTACCTTTCAAAAGAGCGAGGGCGCCTTTTCTTTCCCCAGTGGCTCATTGGAAGTCAAAAAGAGCGGGAAAGCCTATCAGTATCAGTTGGATCTTCAGTGGAATTCGATTGAACATGTGGATGGCTACGAAGTGATTGCAAGTATTGAGGGGATACAAAAGAGCAGGGAGTATGTGTCCGGGGACAAGAAAAGTCTTTCAACGGCAATAACCTATCCGACGAGAGGAAAGGGAGTCTGTGTGTCGGTTCAAGCATATTTTGCGGATGCATCCGGGCAGAAGACGGCCGGCAAAAAAGAAGTGTTTGAACTGGAAGATGAAAATGACTTGTAAAGGGGGATTTGGATGAGACAGACAAAGACCGCGGCAGCCGTGACGGGATCATTTATTCTGATCGGACTTTTTCTCGGGGGGATGGCTGTATGCGGAAGAAACATATGGACGGTATCGACCGGGATGTTTACGGTACAGCGGGAGGATGAAAGCCGGACAGATCAGGACGGAGAAGACGAAGAGGAACCGGATCTGTATGAGCAGGCTGTGAGTGACAGCTACCGCGTCTTAAAAGACTGGAACAGCTATAGTGAATGGGAAAAAGCGCATTATGCACAGAAGTCCGTTTTAGTGATTGAACGCGATGACCTGTCGCCAAAGGAACTGATTCGTCAGATCGAAACTTATGCCGGGACAGAAGACGAAGATGACTTGGATTATGAGGAAGAGGACTATAATGAGGTTCCCGCTTTGTTTTCGAATGAAATCGAAGAGGTGATTCTATCTTCCCCGGACGGAGCAAAAAGACATTATTCGCTTGAGTCGGAGGCACAGGATCTGTATCGGGATTATTTCCATATTGAGGACGATATGTGTGTCAAAGATGGAATCTTTATGGGATACCGGGGCGAAAATGAGACGATTGAGATACCGGAGGGCGTGACGGAGATTGCTCCCTATGTCATGTGCTGTGAGGTCAATGATACATTTATTGGAACAGTCAAAAAGATTGTGTTTCCGGATTCTCTTGAGAGGATTGGGAAAAATGCCTTTGAATTTAATGCCAATCTCACACAGGTTGAGTTTGGAAAGGGTCTTGAGTCAATCGGAGAATATGCCTTCTATGACTGCCGGATGAAAGAGGTGTTGATCCCTGCAAGTGTTCAGAGCATGGGAATGTGTGCGTTTTCGTGGTTTGACTATCCACATATTCAGCGGGTGACATTTGAAAAAGCTCCGGGCCCGGATGATCTCGAGGATGTGTTCGATCTGCAGCGCGGGGGACAAAGCGTCTATTCCTTTAAGGAGGGAATCAAAAAATCTTTTATTGATCTGTCAGTTAGCGCTGAGACGGATTATGAGAAGGGCAAATACACCTACGAAGTTGAGATGGAATGGGTCGGTGTTGCCCAGGCAGACGGTTACAAGATCACGTATGGAATTGAAAAAAAGCATACGGTATATGTCGGGTCCTCGGTCACGAGCTACAAGGTTGAACTAAAAAGTGATGAGGATGAGATGGATGTCGATCTGTCGGTCCAACCGTACCGAAAGGTAAACGGAAAAAAGATTTATGGAAAGAAAATCTCCGAAATTGCTGAAACAATCGACGAAGAGTGTTAAGGATATTTTATTTTGTCCGATAAATATAGAGTAGGATTTAGGAATCAAAAAAATGGTTGTTTCCGAAAAAGAGAAGCAATCATTTTTTATTTGATAGAATTAGTAGGAATTGATAAAATGAATTTGTGTCTTTTTGTTAAAAAAATAACAAAAGGGCAAAGGCGGATAAATCAATCAAGGAGGATAATAATATATGAACGAAATAAAAAACACAAAAAAAGTGGGAAAACTTTCCATGAAGACCATGCTGTTGTTGTTTGGTCTGGTTCCACTTGTAACCAGTATGCTGATCTATACGATTGTCGTATCGGTTCAGACGGCCGGCAATTTAAGACAGATGACGTTTGATAAGTTATTGGTGGTCAATAAGGAGTTGAATGTAGAGTCAGCTGACGTCATCAACGGGACGGAAGAATTCGACTATGAGATGTTAGATACATTCAGTGAAGATGGTGTCGTTGCCACGATCTTTAAGGACAAGACAAGATTGTATTCCAGTGTCAAGGATGAGAGCGGAAAGAGAGCTGAGGGGACGGATGCGACCGATGCGGTCATTCAGGAAGTGCTTGTCGGAGGCAACAGCTTTGAGGCGGATGATGTGGAGATTGCCGGAGAGAAGTACTATGTTACCTATCTGCCGGTCAAGGATGAATCCGGACAGATCATCGGTATGAGCTTTACCGGGGAGTCCCGTGCCAATGTGAGCAAACTTACGATGAGTACGATTATGCCATTGGTTCTTATGGCGGCTGCTTTTTTCGTTGTATTTGTTATCATCATAATTCTGATCAGCCGTGTGGTAGAGAGACCATTACATATACTGGCAGAAGAGTTGGATTTGATTGCAGGCGGTACGCTGGGACATCCGTTCGAGATTCATTCCAACATTCATGAGACCAAGAGTATTGTGCTCTCCCTTAAGAAATTACAGGAAAAACTCAGCGAAGTTGTCAGCGTGGTACAAAAATCAGCGGGAGATGCAGCACACACATCCTCCGGAGTGGCAGATACCGCCAACCAGATCTCACAGACGACAGATTCTGTATCCATTGCCGTTGATGGCATTGCAAACGGTGCGGAAGATCAGGCACACGATGTGCAGAATTCAACCGAAAATGTTGGAAACATCAGTGATGCCATCACCAAAGTTATGACCAGTACCCAGCAGATTGATTCGATTATCGAGGATATGAATTCCAATGCAGCTACCTCCAATGAAAAACTCGAAGAGCTGAACAGCTCGTCACAGAGTATGGCGGACAGTATTGAGTCGATTTCAGAGAAGATCAATCGAACCAGTGATGCGGTTCTTCGAATTACAGATAAAGTCAATGCAATCAATGATATTGCAGCACAGACCAACCTTCTCAGCCTGAATGCCAGCATTGAGGCGGCAAGAGCGGGCGAGGCCGGAAGAGGTTTTGCGGTGGTTGCCGATGAGATCCGTGTGCTCTCAGATAATTCCGCACAGGCGGCAAGCGAGATCAACGCAGAGATCCAGGCACTTCGCAAGGAGTCAGAGGCAGCTGTGCAGCAGTCCGTTCAGGTTCACGATGAGGCGAAGAAACAAAAGGATATCATCCAGAATACCATTGACAATGTTCAGTCATTGATCAGCGGAATCAGAGAATCCGTTACCGGAATGGCAGATCTGGTTGAGCAGATTCAGGTATGTGATGAGTCGAAAATCGTGATTGTCGATGCGATGAGCAATCTGTCGGCGCTCTCAGAGGAGAATGCAGCGAGTGCAGAAGAGACATCAGCCGCACTTGCCGAGTTGAACAGCAGCGTTTCCGATCTTGCGGGAGTGGCCAAAGAGCTTCAGTCAGTTGCTGTGAATTTGCAGGAAGAGATGTCGTTCTTTAAATAATAGAGAGAAACCATTCGATCAGATAGACGGTTGTGCTGGCAGCGACTGCTACGAGCAACAGACTCTGGCTTTTCAGGGCGAGAAGAATTGCTACGAGCAGTCCGCCGGCAGCTGCTTCTATGCGGTCTGGCGCATAGAGGACAGCCGGGATCGTCATAGCAGTGAGGACGGCATAGGGAATGTAGGTGAGAAAGGACCGGATATACCGGTTCTCTATTTTTTTCTTTATCAGAACAAAAGGAATTGAGCGAATCAGATAGGTCGAGACCGACATGACGGCAAGATAGGTAAAAAACGATTTTAGCTGCATGGGAGATTCTCCTTAAAAATTTATAGATTTTCCGCTTCGCCTGTGTCATCCATAGGGAAGAACAGGGTGGCGAAGAGGGCGGAACCGATGGCACAAATACTGACCGATAATCCCGCTGGGATTTTTTTAAATATTGGCACATAAGTAAATAAAATACTCATGATAGATGAGAGTGCGACCACAAAAACAATTGGCCGGCTCTTTTTCATTTCCGGGACGATGATGGCAACGAACATCCCGTAGATGGCGATGTTCATGGCGCTCATCAGTGAGTCGGGAAGTACACTGCCGAGCAGAGAACCCGATAATGTGCCAAGCGTCCATCCGAGATACGGAATTGTCATGAGTCCGAGGAAAAAAGAGCGTGAGACTTCTTTTTGAGTGATCGCAACGGCAAAAATTTCATCCGTGATCATAAAACTGAGCAGCCATCGAAAGATGCCGCGAATGGATGAATCCACTTTTTGCGAGAGGGAAATGGACATAAACGAATACCGGATATTGATGGTGATCTGGGAAATCAGCATCTCGATATAGTGTGCCGGTGAGAGCATCACCGTAATCCCGGCAAGTTGTCCGGCAGAAGTGACACATAACATGGAGATCAGAACTGCCTGCCACCAGTACAACCCATAAGAAACTGCCATAATCCCAAAAGTAAAAGAGATGGACAGATATCCCAGACCGATGGGGATTCCGGCCCGGACTCCCATAAGGAATGTTTCATGCTTTGTCATAAGAAATTAATTGACCTTTCTAATATTTGAATCCGTATCACTGAATCATATAGTCGTAAAGAACCGAATTGGTTCTTTTTGAAACCACAGAGGTAACTATAGAGAACAATTGTTGTGAATAAAACCACAAATAGTTAACATTTTTTTTAGTTGTATTTCGTAAGTATAGTTTTCGATTACTTTTTTTTGTCCATTTTGGGAAATTGTTTTTCGCTCGTCTTCATGAGATAGGAAATAACTGATTTTAGACAACAAATCCTGTTGACTATCATATACGACCAAATCCTCATTGATGCTAAAGTATTCTGGAATTTCTGCTTGGAAATTTGTAAGACAGAATCCTCCGGCACACATAATGTCAAAAATACGCAATGGAAGTCCTGTCTGAATGGATCGACTAGTCATATTCAAATTGATTTTACTGCACTTAAATATTTTTGGCATCATTGTTTTTGAGTTTGCTGCTCCACAAAAATGAACATTTGGCAGAGAAGAAACATCACTCATTGTGTATAAATCAATGTTAAAGTGGTTTGAGATGTTGGTCAAAGTTAACAAACGTTCTTGTTCCGTGCATTTTTCTCCAATAAAAGTATTTGCGATGATTCCTCTTTGGTCTTCAATGTATTCAGAAGTTGGAGGAGCGCAATCTATAAATTTAGAAAAATCATTGCAAAATTGTTTAGTCAATGAATCTTCAATAAAATTATATCCATAAACATTCATTTGTGCTTGAATTATTCCGTCAACGTATCCTTTTAAGTAGGGCGGTATTTTTTTTTCAATTTCATTATAAATACATTTTTCTCGATATGTTGATCCAATGAAGGAAATATCGCAATCATATTGCTGATGATCATTTTCGGTTAATTTTAAAGAATTCCAGGCATCATAATCGCAACCTAATGGCAAATGAAAGATGTTTTTTGGATTATAACTATGAAATTTAATATATTCTTTTTTGTCAAAAATAAAGATTCGATTAAAAGGACTTTTGATGGAATCGGAATACAATGTAGAGCAAGGGCTGTCGACAGTCCAACATAAGTAAGGAATTTTAAAAATAGTGCATACTCGGGAGATGATAGGTTGAAAATTGATTGAAAAGACAAAATCATAGTTTTTTTCAATTAGTTTAGAAGATAAAATTTCTAAATATCCGGAATCAAAATCGGAACGAAATGGCTCTGTAAGTTCATCCACGGTATGCCCCATGATATGAAATGCGTGTTCAACACCTGGTTCGCAAATACTTTTGTATTTACAAAATAAAATAGTTAATTTTTTATTGGAATTTGTTGTCATTAGATAAACTCCTTTTAGATTATATAGTAGCAATTCTTCTAATATCTTGTTGAAAATCTATAATATGATATAATTAAATAAGAAAATCCATGAGAAGTGTATCATATAAATAAGGTTTTTTCAAGTAAAAAAAGTCAAAAAACCGTTGTTTTTTGTTGAAAAAGTAGAAGAAATGCGTTAGTATTGCCTTAGAATAGTTGATTGGAGGAGATTAAATTGCTTTGGAAAAGGGCAGTTGCATTGTTTTTAGCGATAATGCTGTGTTTCTCATGCTTTGTTCGTCCTGACAGAGTAGAGGCATATGAGTATATGTTGACAGACGACAAAGTGTATTCTTTTTTTTATACATCCAATTATGGTTTGGTACTGGACAGCTATGATGCAGCTAAAAATTCGGATGGAAGAGTGGAGATAGCGGGCTCCTATATATGGACAAATGGAAAGTCCTATTCGGTTGGTCTGATTAATAAAAATGTTTTTAAAGAGCAGGTGCTTACCTCATATTATCAGGAGACAACATCGGCTTTTACGAAGATCGGTGGCTCTGCGTTTTATGGTGCCAGCGTGGACGAGAATTTTTATATGAAATCGATTACGAATGGCAGCATCAACCCGGGTTCTTTTGAGGGAATATGGGTTGGTGGAGATTTTAAGATCAATGGAGGCTCTATTTCCTACATCGGGGAGGAGGCTTTTTCCAATGCGAGGATCGGTGGAAATCTCACTCTTCCTAAAAAGATTGAGCGGATTGAGAACCGGGCCTTTGCCGGGATGAATTTGCATTGGTTTATTCTTCATGATACCTTACAGGAACTCGGCTCGGAAGTCTTTGATGGCTGCGAGAACTTACAGAGAATTATTTTGCCGGAGAGCAACCGTGATGGGATTTCTATCGCAGAAAATGCTTTTCCGAACCGTGAGGGACTGATCATCCAGATTCCTGTCGGCCTGACAGATTTATCGCCGTTTCATTTGAATTTATATGACAAGGTTGTTTTCTTAGTGGATTCTTCTCTGACAGAGAGCAGTCCGGCCATTCAATATCTAAAAGAAAATAACTTACACTATGTGCGTGATCTGAGCGAGTTGTCAACACAGGAGCCACAGGCAACAGAGACCCCGGCGGCTGTGACAGGAGAGCCACAGAGAACGGAGACCCCGGCGGCTGTGACCACGGAGCCGGAAGTATTACCAGTGGCTCCGACCGTTCCACCGGAGACGACCGCGGAGCCACCGGTGGTGACAAAAGAGTCAGAGACCGATAGCTATGTAATTGCCGATGATATGAGTGCAGAACCAATCAATCAAAGTTCAAAAAAAGAGGAATCGGCACAGGCAGGGACAGGCACCGCGACCCCAAAACAAGTGAAAAAATCCACAGAAAAAACAGCGGTGAAAAAGGGAATCTGTTATCGGTTTTATGGAAATCACTATGCAGAGGTTACCGGGGTAAAGAGACCAAAATCAATCCGAAAAGTTCGGATTCCGGATACGGTGACATGCAATGGAAAACTATATAAAGTAAAGCGGATCAAAGAAGGAGCCTTTGAAAAATGTAAAAAAATATCTACTGTCACAATCGGGGATTATGTGCAGATAATCGGCGCGCGGGCTTTCGCCAATTGTTCTAAGTTAGAAAAAGTATCGTTCGGAAAACGAGTGCAGACAATTGGAGAGAAAGTTCTCTACAAAGATAAAAAAATGAAGAAAATCATTTTTCGGACGAAAAAGCTAAAGAAAATTGGGAAGAAGTGTTTTGGTGGCATTCCAAAGACAGTAGAAATCACTGCGGCAGCATCAAAAGCAGAAGCTTATCACAAATTGATTAAGCGTTCAAAATAATGGAAGGATGGCTGATCGTAAGAAAAAAAGCTCAGTTTCTCTAAACTCTCAGTCAAAAGGAATGGTTACATAGGGTTCCTGTGTGTGAATCACATAGGAATCCTTGTTTTCTTTTGGTGTCGGATCGGGACTTGGAGTTGCGGTTGTGGTTGTCTTTTGATTGACAGTCAAAAGAATCGTTGAAATCTGTCCGCTGACAAAATTTGTGTTGACGGGAACACTCTGGGAGAGAATGATACCATCCTTTTTACCTTGTTTGTTCTGATAATCGGTCTTTATCTGAATGGCTGAGTCCAGTTTCTTCAGTTGTTTTTTAGCCTCCTTTAATGTTTTTCCGGTCAGTTTTGGCATTGTGAGAATCCGGTCACTCACGGCAGCCCGGGTACTCACGGCACTTCCTGTGACTGTCGGGGAGGGTGTGATGGGAGCAGTGGAGTGAATCAAAGAAACCGGTACAGAAGACGATTCTTTTTGGCCTTGAAAAACAGCGAACAGGATCGCCAGAACTCCCAGTACAAGGATGAATCCACTGATCCGGTAATAAGTTTTGCGTCTTGGTAAATGATAGCGATAAGCAGTGGAGCGGGCTCTCTCCGTCAGGGAGGGATTCAAAACGGTATATTCTCCGGAATTTTTTTGGTCAAAGGCATCACAAAGAGCCTTAATATCGGCAAAGCGGTCGGCAATGCGCAGACTCATTCCTTTGCGCAGGGCATCTGCCTGATGGGGCTTGATGTCCGGCACATGGTTCAGCCCGGCAAACGTTTCGTCTTCACTTTGCTCCAGTGCGTCGATGGGAGAGTTTCCGGTCAGACAATAGTACATAGTGGCACAAATGCCATACTCATCCACCCACGGGCCCAGCCTTCCGTCCGGAAGATATTGTTCCGGTGGGGCATATCCGGTGCGGAGAATGATTGTATTTTTTTTGGATCGGGCATTTTCCTGTTTGGCGGCACCAAAATCAATCAGATGGAGATGGTTGTCAATGCCCAGAAGCAGATTGTCCGGGGTGATATCCCGGTGATACAGGCCTTTCTTGTGAATGGCGATCAAATCGTTTAGCACAGGTCTCATCAAAGAGAGCAGAGAGCCAAAATCCATTGTCCCCGTATCCCTGATGTACTGACTCAAGGTGATTCCCTCAATATATTCCATAACGAGGTAGATCGTGTTGTTCTCTTCAAAGCGGTCATACAGTGTGACAATGCTCGAAAGAGAGGTAAACAGACAGAGCAGGTCGGCTTCTTTTTTCATGTGGGAAAGTCCCTTGTTGTAAAAAGAGTGTCCGGAATCGGAGAGGGGGATAATGTCAAAACTTCCCTCGTCCGTATCCCGCACTGCGAACTGGGACGGAAAATACTCTTTGATGGCAACCGTAGAATGGTTCAACAAATCGGAAGAAAGATAGGTAATACTAAAACCACCGAATCCGAGAACGTTTTGGATTTGGTATCGGTTTTTTAAAAGTAATCCCTTGTCAAGAGGAGTTCTGGTATCATTCGTCATTTCCGGCATTCCTTTCATTCATTTTGTGGCCAGGAAAAGCGGTTGTCACACAGGACCACAAAGAGAAGATGGCAGTCTCCGAGTGTGATGATGTCGCGGTCGTGCAGAATCCGTTCCCTTTTCAGAGGAGTTCCGTTGACCAGAGTGAGATTTTCTTTTCCTTTTACCTGGAGAATACAGATGTTTCTTTCAGGCCGATAAACAATGCTCGCATGCTTTTCCCTGGAGACCGATTTTTCACAGTAAAGGGAGATGTCCATGTGGGAATCCCTTCCGATATGATTGATGGTGTCCCGAATGGGAAAGCTTTCGCCACTCAGTTCACCCTCAAGACAGACCAGCCATCCCACGGTTTTATGGTGTCGGATTTTTATGCCTCTGGTACTGACCGGAACCGTGTGCAGCTGACTCTGGTACTGACCGGAAGCAGTTTCGGCTTCGATTCCTATAGTAAGCGCTGCGCACTGAGGACAATTGAGCAGCTTATCCTCGTCATAGTAATGTCCGTTTTTGCATTTAACAAGCTTCATGATTCATCCCGATTCCTTTACAGTACTTTAAAAATAGATTCTTTCGTTCCCAAAAACAGTTCACTTCCCGGTGGGATTTTGTAGATTTCTTCGGCTAAAAGGCGTTTCCCATTCACAAAGGTTCCGTTGCGGGACTGGTCACAGATTTCGTATTCACCTGTCTCGCTTTTATATACGATGGTGCAGTGAATTCTGCTGATTTCAGGAAGATTAATTATGATATCAGCGATTGTTCCGTTTCGTCCGATCAGGATTTTTTGATCGGGCAGGAGATGGACTACCATTCCATGATATAATCCGCTGACGCAGACAAAGGTACCATGTTGTCCGCTCTCGTCCGGCAGTGTGGACGGAAGGGGGAAGGGTTTGCTGCGCATAACTCCCTGCCTGGTCAGAATCAGGGTCAATTCTTTTTGATGGCGCTTGCTGACCGGTATGACGGAATTCTTTAGATAAACTCTTGTATTCGTATAAAAATCAATGTTGTCCAGAGAAACTAGATAACTTTGATGACAGCGGAAAAAATTATGCTCAGACAGACGCTCTTCCAATTCGCCCAGGCGCTGATAACACTGATACACACTTCTGGTTGTGTGAATGAGAACTCTTCTCAGATCACTTTCTATGTACAAAATAGAAGATATGGGGATCTTATGATTCATGCGCTGAAAGTGGATTATTAAAAAATCACTGTTGTCCATGACAGCCTCCGTTTATGTTGGTAATAAATACAGTCATATTTTATCGGATTTATGGTTTATTTGCAAGGAGATTATCGCTCAAAATTGTACCAAATACCGCTGTTTTGAAAGTGTATGTAAGAATTAGTCGTTATATGTAATAATTGGTTGGCGGTGGAAGTTTTTCAGGCATATGACAGTTTTTTGACAAAAAGTAGTTGACGGATGGTAAAAATATGGTATAATATGTGTTAGTGCAAAAAATACCCAATCAGTTGTATTAAGCACAATCTACAACTGGAGGGAGGTAAGGTGTGATACAATGTCTAGTGTAACAGTTAAAGAAAACGAATCGCTGGACAGCGCATTGCGTCGTTTCAAGAGAAACTGCGCAAAAGCTGGCATTCAGCAGGAGATTCGCAAGAGAGAGCATTATGAAAAACCTAGCGTAAGACGTAAGAAAAAGTCTGAAGCGGCTCGTAAAAGAAAATACAAATAATACGCACATAGAAAGCGACCTGTTTTCATATATTTTAGAAAGCAGGTCGTTTTCGTATGTCAAAACAAAAAAGTCACCATTGAACCAATCGGACATAGAATGATAAAAAGAGCGGGGGTATCGTTATGGGAAAACTTTCGCAGTCTTTAAATCTGGAACCGGATATTCTAGAGGGAGCTACCATCGTGACCATGTATGGGAGTCAAAATGTTTTGGTGGAAAATTTTAAGTCGATCATAGAATTTACACCGACACACATCCGGCTTCAGGGAAAACACATCA
>ONNE01000055.1 GCA_900319095.1 uncultured Eubacteriales bacterium
ACCGATATGGACTGACGCAGATCGTCTACCATTTCCGCCATGATATCCTGATATCCGCTTTTGTGTCGGTTGTGCATCAGACACACCGGCACCTCATACCGGGCAGCCACTTTGGCCATTTCTTCATCTGCGCGAAATCCCCATATATCATTGATGAGATCCGCTCCTGCATCAATCGCGCTCTCTGCCACGCTGCTCTTATAGGTATCCACCGAAACCGGTATATCAAATCTCTTTTTTAGTTCCCTAATTACCGGAACAACTCTTTTGATTTCTTCTTCTTGTGTAATAGGAGTGTGGCCGGGTCTTGTAGATTCCCCTCCCACATCAATCAGATCTGCTCCCTCCAAAATCATTTTCTCTGCCTGCCTGATTGCCTGATCCATTCCGGCAAAATTTCCACCGTCCGAAAATGAATCCGGTGTCACATTCAAAATCCCCATCACGTAAGTGCGCACCCCGGATGGAAATTCTTTTTTCCCTATAACCAAACCGCTACCTCTCTTTCCACCTGCTGCCGTCTTATCGAATCATGTCCATAAAAAGATGACGCAAAGATTCCTCTCTCTCAAAAATCCCCTCTGCTGCATAAGTCACCGTCTTAGCTCCCGGTTTCTTAATCCCTCTCATCGTCATACACATATGCTCTGCCTCAATCATTACCATGACACCTTTGGGTGTCAGATATTCCATCAGTGCCCCTGCGATCTGACTTGTCATCTGCTCCTGAATCTGCGCCCTTTTTGCATACACCTCCACGGTACGCGCCAATTTGCTGAGACCGACAACTTTCCCATCCGGCACATAGCCAATATGAACTTTGCCGTAAAACGGAAGAAGATGATGCTCGCAGACAGAATAAAAGGCAATGTCTTTTTCCACTACAATATCTCCGGTCGGTGCATGAAATGTCTTTGACAAATGTTCCCCGGCATCCTCTCTGTAACCTGAAAAAAGTTCTTCACACATTTGGGAAATCCTTCTTGGTGTATCTTTCAGACCTTCCCGCTCTGTGTCCTCACCGATTCCCTCCAAAAACAACTTTACTGCCTGTTTGATCTTTTCCTGATCCATTTGTGTCCCTCTTTCCCAAATAACTCTCTATCGTCACGTCATATGGCACTAGTATAGCATATCTTTGCCATTTAGACAATCATTTCACGACAATATCCGCATATGTGCCCCGGGTAACTTTTATGAAATCATTTGGCGACAAAAAAATCTGGGATCCCAGACGTCCTCCGCTCACAATGATTGTCTCGAATTCTTTTGCAGATTCATGCAGCACCGTGGGATACTGTTTTTTCATCCCAATTGCGGTACAGCCACCGCGTATGTAACCGGTGATCGACTGAATATCTTTTACATGAACCATTTCCAGAGATTTTTCACCAACGACTTTGGCGGCTTTTTTTAAATCTACCTCCTGATCGACCGGCAGCACAAAAACATAATAATTTTTGCTTTTGCCCTGCATAAGAAGTGTTTTAAACGACTGCTCATAGGATTGCCCCAGCTGATCTGCGATATGCAAGCCATCCACAAATTCATCACACTCGTAGGTATTTACTTTAAAATCAATTTTATTTTTTTCCAAAATACGCATGGCATTTGTCTTAACTTCTTTTTCTTTTTTCGCCATAATGATTATCTCCACTCTTTTCGAATCTCACTCATAAACGACAGGCTCCCAAAAAACACGATCACCTCTCCCTGCCTGCATCTTTTTTTCACTGTCTGTACCGCCTGGGCGACACTCTCCCTGGCATCCGCCCTCTGGCATCCGTTTTCTCTCCATATGCGGGCCAGTATCTCCCCATCCAATCCCCTTTTTCCTCTTGGGGTTATGGTCACTACATCCTGAAAGACCGGTGCAAGAATCTGAACCATCGCCTTGTAATCTTTATCCCGATAAACCCCCATCACACCATGAATCGTCGTATTCTCAGGCAAAAGAGTCTCCAGTGCGGTCAAGAGAGCACCGGCACCTGCCGGATTATGAGCTCCATCGAGAATGACACACGGATTCTCTGAGAATATTTCAAAACGCCCTCTCCATTTTGCCCTCTGTATCCCCTTTTGTATATCCGATAGGGAAATGTGGAAATCAGAGAGAGAGAGTCTGTGACAGACCTCGATCGCAAGAGATGCATTCTCGACTTGATACAGCCCTGCCATCTGTGTCTGATAGAGAACACCACCATCCCCATCTGTCTGTGTATTCAGATACTGAAATGTATTTCCCAAAAGTCCGGCTGACACAATCTTATAATCGCTTTGCGATACGATGTGACACGCTGCGCCTTTTTCCTTTGCCGTTTGAACGATTACATCCAGTGCTGCCGAATCTTTTTGCATGGTGACAACCGGAACTTTTGGCCGGATGATCCCGGCTTTCTTCTTCGCAATTTCTTCCATCGTATTTCCCAGCACTGCCATATGATCCATGGCAATTGGTGTGATCACAGACAAGAGAACCCGGTCAATTACATTGGTTGCATCATCCACTCCCCCAAGTCCGGCCTCAAGGACAACAACATCACAATTCCATGACAAAAATGACATAAATGCCATCGCTGTCTCTACTTCAAACCGGGTCGGCAGCATTTGGGCACGACCTTCTTTTTTCATCTGTCCAAGAATATCTGCCACCTCTGTGACCATCTTTGCATACAGGGACTCTTCCATCATGTGTACTCCCTGCTCATCCTCATACTGGATGATTTCTTCCTCACAGAAAACAGCCGGTGATACATAGCGTCCCACCCGATATCCGCTTACCGCCAAAACACTGCTGATATAAGCTGACACAGAACCTTTTCCATTCGTTCCCGCAACATGGACAAAAGTTAGTTTATCCTGTGGATTTCCCAATTGTTTCAACAAATATCTCATTCTCGACAGACCAAGCTGTATCCCGGCACCTTCCCTCTGCGCTAAATATCTTTTTGCCTCTTGATAATCCACGGTTTTCTCTCACCACCTGTCTTTTTTCACTCTGATTCGCGATACGGTTTTAGAATCTCCTCCGTGTGATACCCCTGTGGGTATCCTGCATGGCGATATTCCGGAGGTGTCTGAGATAATTTGATCGGACAGCCCGGCTGCCGAATGGTCCTTTTCTCCTTCGAAAAAAGAGGTACCTCCGGCCACATCTGTCTCTGGTTCAACTGCTCGTCCCGGATAGCTTCTTCCAACGTCAGCACCGGTTCCACACAGACATCATATGTTTTAAAAATCTCCGTCCACTCCTCTTTCGTCCGACTCAAAAAACGTTCGCGAAATGCCTGCTTCACTCTTTGGGGATGCTTCTGATACTCCCCGCCATCACTCCACTGCTCAAATCCCAGTGCCTGACACAGCCCGGCAAAAAACTTTGGTTCCAATGACCCCACACTCATATATCCGCCATCCGCCGTCTCATAAAAATCATAGATTCCACCACCATTGACCTGTCCACCCTCTCTTTTGGGAGCCTCTGCGCCCGCCAAATATGAGACACCATCCATCGAGTGAAATGGAATCAATCCATCGTTCATTGAGATATCAATTCGCTGCCCCTCTCCGGTCCTCTCACGGTGATAGACCGCTGCCAGAATCCCAATCACCGCGTGATGCGACCCGGATGCAACTCCTGCAATCTGAAAGTTATACAGCGATGGTCCGGAATCCT
>ONNE01000052.1 GCA_900319095.1 uncultured Eubacteriales bacterium
ATTGGCGAGATGCATGCGAGAAAGATCGTTTCTCTGTATGAGATGGCGGTCAAGGCAGGGGCACCGGTGATTGAATTGATTGACTGCGCGGGAATCCGTATGCAGGAAGCGGTCGATGCACTTGCCGGATTCGGTGAGATTTACCGTGCCAAAGTAAAGGCTGCCGGTGTGATACCGCAGATCAGTGCGATTCTCGGCTCCTGTGGGGGCGGTGTTGCGATTGCGACAAAATTGAGTGACATCACACTAATAGATGAGGGGAATGGAAGACTTTTTGTCAACTCGCCCAATGCGATTGATGGAAACCGCATTGAGAAGAACGATTCCGCAGCTGCCGGATTTCAGGCAGAGGCCGGCAATGTTGACCTGGTATGTTCCGGTGAGAGCGAACTGCTTGAGAAGATCCGTGATCTGATCGGACTTCTTCCGGCAAATTCAACCGTGGGAACCGGGGAGGATTCTGGGGATGATCTCAACCGCATGTTGACCGGCTTTGATTCCTATGCAACAGATACCAAAAAGGCACTGAGCGAGATTGCGGATCAGGGCACGTGGATGGAATTAAAAGAAAACTATGGAACCGAGATGGTCGTTGGATTGATGAAGCTCTCGGGGACGACGGTGGGAGCGATTGCCAACACAGATGAGGGTGTCCTGTCTACGGCAGGATGCAAAAAGGCAGAGCAGTTTGTCTATTTTTGTGATTCCTTTGGTCTGCCGGTGATTACCCTGACTAATGTTAAGAATTACGCATCGCAGATGGAAGAGGAAAAGACGATTGCCCAGGCTGTGGCAGATATGACATATGCCTTTGCCAGTGCAGATGTGCCAAAGATCAATGTGATTGTCGGTGAGGCATTTGGAAGCGGCTATGTTGCCATGAATTCCAAGCACATCGGAGCGGATCTGGTTCTTGCACTGAGTGGTGCCAAAGTTGGCGTTATGGATGCGACCGTGGCCGCACAGATCATGTGTGAAGATGAGATTTCTGCGGCAGCGGACACCAAAGAGGCACTGAAAGAAAAGACCGAAGAGTTTGAGAAGATTCAGTCAGATGGGGCTGTCAAGAGAGGTTATGTTGATAATGTTGTAGAGGGTGAGAGTCTGCGCAAACATTTGATTTATGCCCTGCAGATGTTTGGAATGAGGTGATGGAATGCGGTTTATGTTAGAGAATACGATGGATGAAGTCACGATTCCGACAGCGCTCGAGCACACATTGATCGCGATGGGAATTGTATTCAGCGTACTGATTCTGATCTCATTTATTATTTATCTGCTCAAATTCGTACCGGAGTTTTTTGAACAGAGAGAAAAACGTGCGCTGCAAAGAGCCATAAAGAAACAAAATCCGGCAGCTCCGTCCCATGTACAGACAAAGAGTGACGGAGCAAAGACCGGGACATCCGGCAGCGAGACCGTGTCAACGGCTGTAAAGCAGCCTGAGAGGGGTCGGGCACCGGTGGTGGCAAAGAATGAGAAACCGGGAAATGATTATTCTCTGATTGCTGTGATCACAGCGGCAATTGCCATGCAGATGACCGAACAGACAGGCGTACCGGTAGCACCGGATGGACTTGTGATCCGGTCAATCAAAAAGCGTACGATCTAATATCATTTAATCAAAGAATCGAAGGAGGACAAAAACTCATGAAAAGTTATACAATTACAGTAAATGGTACCGTATATGATGTTACGGTGGAAGAAAAAGGTGCCGCTTCGGCACCGGCAGCTTCGACCCCTGCCCCGGCCCCTGCCCCGGCATCTGCTCCGGCTCCTGCCCCGGCAGCATCCGCTCCGGCCCCGGCACCGTCCGGAAAGGCAGGCTCCATTGAGGTGAGCGCACCGATGCCTGGCAAGATTCTCTCAGTCAAAGTTTCGGTTGGACAGCAGGTGAAAAAAGGAGAAGTGATTCTTCTTCTTGAGGCAATGAAGATGGAGAATGAAGTAGTGGCACCACAGGATGGCACGGTGGCAAGTATCAATGTTGCTTCCGGTAATATGGTTGAATCAGGACAAGTGCTGGCTACTCTTGACTAATCCAATCAGAACAGGAGACTGGAGGTAATTTAGATGGAAGTATTTCAAAATCTTGTTCACCAGACAGCATTTCTCAATGGTTCGATGGATTGGCGAAGTTATGTCATGATTTTAGTTGCCTTTATCTTTTTGTATCTGGCGATTAAAAAGGGATATGAACCGCTTTTGCTTGTTCCGATTGCATTTGGTATGTTGTTGGTAAACATTTATCCGGATATTATAAAAGAAGGCGGACTTCTTCACTACTTCTTTATGTTAGATGAGTGGAGTATTCTGCCATCCCTGATTTTCCTTGGCGTAGGAGCGATGACGGACTTTGGCCCGCTGATTGCAAATCCGAAGAGCTTTCTTTTGGGAGCGGCCGCGCAGTTTGGTATCTTTTCTGCCTACTTGCTTGCGATTATCATGGGATTCAACGGCAAAGAGGCCGCAGCGATCTCGATCATCGGTGGTGCCGATGGACCGACTTCAATCTTCCTTGCCGGAAAACTCGGGCAGGGACATCTGATGGGATCCATTGCCGTGGCGGCATATTCCTATATGTCTTTGGTGCCGATTATTCAGCCACCGATCATGCGTCTGCTGACAACCAAGAAAGAGCGTGAGATCAAGATGGAACAGCTTCGCCCGGTATCAAAACTGGAGCGCATCCTGTTTCCGATCATTGTTACGACCGTGGTATGTCTGTTGCTGCCGAGTACGGCTCCGCTGATCGGTATGCTCATGCTTGGCAATTTGTTCAAAGAATCCGGCGTTGTAAAGCAGCTGACAGAGACTGCGTCAAACGCCTTGATGTACATCGTAGTAATTCTTTTGGGAACCTCCGTGGGAGCGAAGACGAGTGGTGCCGAATTTCTGGTACCGGCAACGCTTAAGATCGTTGTCCTCGGACTGGTTGCTTTTGCGGTTGGAACAGCGGCCGGTGTGTTATTTGGAAAACTGATGTGCCTTGTCACCAAAGGAAAAGTAAATCCGCTTATTGGTTCGGCCGGAGTATCTGCCGTTCCGATGGCGGCACGTGTATCGCAGAAAGTCGGATCAGAAGCAGATCCTACGAACTTCCTTTTGATGCACGCGATGGGACCAAATGTTGCCGGTGTTATCGGTACCGCAGTCGCGGCCGGTGTATTCATGGCAATCTTTGGAGTATAGAGGATGAAAGGACAGGAGGTAAAAATAGATATGGCAGAACAGGTGAAAAAACCAATCAAGATCACTGAGACGATTCTCCGTGATGCGCATCAGTCATTGATCGCAACCCGTATGACAACGGAGCAGATGCTCCCGATCATCGACAAGATGGATCAGGTTGGATATCATGCGGTAGAGTGTTGGGGCGGTGCTACCTTCGATGCGTGTCTGCGCTTTTTGAAAGAGGATCCGTGGGAGAGACTTAGAAAATTAAAAGATGGTTTTAAAAATACAAAACTTCAAATGCTGTTTCGTGGACAGAATATTCTCGGTTATAACCATTATGCCGATGACGTGGTAGAGTACTTTGTACAAAAATCGGTTGCCAATGGAATTGATATCATCCGGATCTTTGACTGTCTCAACGATATGCGCAATCTACAGACGGCAGTCCGCGCGGCAAACAAAGAAAATGCACATGCGCAGATCGCACTCTCCTATACACTGGGGGATGCCTATACGCTGGACTATTGGAGAGAAATCGCTAAGGAAATTGAGGACATGGGAGCAAAATCTCTCTGTATCAAAGATATGGCAGGACTTCTGACTCCATACCGCGCAACGGAGCTTGTCACAGCACTGAAGGAATCCGTAGATATTCCAATTGATCTGCACACACATTATACATCCGGTGTGGCATCAATGACCTATATGAAGGCGGTTGAGGCAGGATGCGATATCATCGACACAGCGATGAGTCCGTTTGCGCTGGGAACCAGTCAGCCGGCAACCGAAGTGATGGTAGAGACATTCCGTGGTACACCGTATGATTCGGGTCTGGATCAGAATCTCCTGGCTGAGATCGGAGACTATTTCCGCCCGCTTCGGGAAGAGGCATTGGAGAGCGGTCTGATGAATACCAAGGTATTGGGAGTGAATATCAATACACTCCGCTATCAGGTTCCGGGTGGAATGCTCTCGAATCTTGTGTCCCAGTTAAAAGAGATGGGTCAGGAAGATAAATATGAGCAGGTACTGGAAGAGGTACCGCGCGTGAGAAAGGATTTTGGTGAGCCGCCATTGGTTACACCGTCCTCACAGATTGTCGGAACTCAGGCCGTTTTAAATGTGGTATCCGGTGAGAGATATAAGATGGTTACAAAAGAGTCCAAGAAACTCTTGTCCGGTGAATTTGGCAGAACGGTTAAGCCGTTTGATCCTGAGGTGCAGAAAAAGTGTATCGGGGATACGGAGCCGATTACCTGTCGTCCGGCAGACCTTTTAGAGCCACAGCTCGAAAAAATCGAGGCAGAGATGTCCCAGTGGAAAGAACAGGATGAAGATGTCCTTTCCTATGCATTGTTCCCACAAGTTGCCACCGACTTTTTTAAGTACCGTGAGGCACAGAAAACAAAAGTGGATGCAACTTTAGCGGATAAAGAGAATCAAGTTTATCCGGTTTAATGCCGATAAACATAGTAGAGGAACACACGGAGGTGTTCTATGCAACTGCTAAAATGAGTTCAAGGAGGGGATCAAGGCAAATGCATTATTTGATGTTTATGAGACAGAAGCGATCCGTCCTGTTGGAAACGTACTCAAGGTAAATCAGTACCGGAGACAGGAAGAGGAGCGCAGCCGCGAGGATGCATCGTTTGCCAGAATTCTGGCAAGTGAGCAGACGAAACGGCAGGCAACGGAGAAACCAAAAAAGGTTCAGTCTACCGAAGAGAAGCTCCGCATTATGGGAGGAATGAATCAATATAACCGTCATGCGATGGAAGTATTCTTCGTTCTCTCCAGTGAGGCGGACTACAAGGCGTGAGAAGGTTGCAGTATAGCATCTGCTGTACTGCAATCTTCTTTTTGTAAAGAGAGGAAGACCGATGTTTCAAGTGATCATTTTACACAAAAAGTTCTTGACAAACCGGAAGGGGTGCGATATACTACCACCTGTAAAGGAAATTGCTTTACAGGTGGTGTTGTTTATGGAAAAAACCCGTTTGGATCCATTGGATGAGCTGGTGGAGTACTCCCTCTTATATGATTTTTATGGTCCGCTCCTAAAGGAGAAGCACCGGGAAATCTTTGAGGACTATGTGCTGAACAATCTGTCTTTAGGAGAGATTGCCAGAGAGAGAAACATTACCAGACAGGGTGTATACGATGCGCTCAAGCGGTGTCGGATGGCACTCCGGGAATATGAAGACAAGATGCATCTGGTTGACAAGTTTGAGGTGATTCGGGAAAAACTTCACACCATTGAACAGATTGCGAGAGAGGATGCAGCTTCCCAATCTGAGCGAATTGAGGAGTTGACAAAAGAGATTTATGATGTGATATAGGGTTTAGAAAGAATGTGAGGGACGGATGGCATTTGATAGTTTATCAGAAAAACTGCAAAATGTTTTCAAGGGGTTAAAGAGCAAAGGACGGTTGACAGAGAGTGATGTCAAGGCGGCCATGAAAGAAGTTAAGATGGCGCTTTTAGAGGCAGATGTCAACTTCCGCGTAGTCAAGCAATTCATAAAAGCGGTTGAGTCACGTGCTACCGGAGAAGAAGTATTGAACAGTTTGACACCGGGACAGACCGTGATAAAATATGTCAACGAAGAATTGGTTCGTATGATGGGCGAGACGACCGCAGAGATTGAGTTGAGACCGGGCAGTGAGATCACGGTGATACTGATGTGCGGACTGCAGGGTGCCGGTAAGACGACCACGACTGCCAAGATCGCCGGCAAGCTTAAGCAGAAGGGGAAGAGACCGTTGCTTGTGGCCTGTGATGTCTATCGACCGGCAGCGATTGAGCAGCTGCAGATCAATGGAGACAAGCAAGAGGTACCGGTGTTTTCTATGGGTACCAGACACGATCCGGTGGATATTGCAAAGGCAGGTCTGGAGCACGCAAAGGCAAATGGAAATAACGTAGTGATTTTAGATACGGCCGGTCGCCTTCATATTGATGAAGATATGATGGCAGAGCTGATGAGGATCAAAGAGAAGATTGAAGTACACCAGACGATTCTGGTGGTGGATGCTATGACCGGTCAGGATGCAGTCAATGTGGCGACATCCTTTAATGAAAAGCTTCAGGTCGATGGCGTGGTGCTCACGAAGTTAGACGGTGACACCAGAGGCGGTGCTGCGCTCTCGATTCGTGCCGTGACAGGATGTCCGATCTATTATGTCGGCATGGGAGAGAAGCTCTCGGATCTGGGACAGTTTTATCCGGACCGAATGGC
>ONNE01000106.1 GCA_900319095.1 uncultured Eubacteriales bacterium
GGATCAGCTTTTCCGCTTTCGTCACATTGTAGTTCTCTACCATGACAATACGCAGATACGGACTTACTTCCGGATCGTTCTCTGTCAGCTGCTGCAGACATAAGATCAGATGAATAATGTCCTTGGCAATCGTATAGGCCGGTGCCGCTTTCGCCCCAAAGATCATTGTGATCGGACGAATCGGTTTTTTGCCCCTCTTGATTTCTCTGTATTTATGAATCGCATACAATGCATTTAACTGCTGTCTCTTGTATTCGTGCAAACGTTTGACCTGAATATCAAAAATCGAATTTTCATCTATTTCAATTCCCTGTGTATCCCTCAGGTAAAGCGCCAGCTGGTGCTTGTTATTCTTCTTGATGCCAATGAGACGATTGAGAACCGCATCATCTTCCTTGTATGCCAAAAGTTTTTCCAGTTCGTCCGCATTCTTCTTAAATCCGTCGCCAATCTGTTCGGTCAGAAAATCTGCCAGCGGATGGTTACAGTGCAGCAGCCATCTCCGGAATGTGATTCCATTCGTCTTATTGTTGAATTTTTCAGGATACAATTTATAAAAATCATTCAATTCACTGTTTTTCAAAATCTCCGTGTGAAGATATGCCACACCGTTGACGCTGTGACCAAAATGCATATCCATACGTGCCATATGTACACGCTGGTCTTCATCAATGATTGCAACTTTCGGATTTCGGTATTTATTATTTACCCGTTTGTCCAGACGCTGAATAATTGGAACAATTGCCGGTGCCACTTTTTCAAGAAAGCTCATCGGCCATTTCTCCAATGCCTCTGCCAAAATGGTATGATTGGTATAGGCACATGAATCCTTTACAATCTGAACTGCCTCTTCCCACTCGATTCCCTCCTGCATCAAAAGGCGGATCAGTTCCGGAATAATCATCGACGGATGTGTGTCATTTATCTGAATGGCAACATATTCTGCCATGTCATGAAGATCACTTCCCCGCTCCTTCGCCTCGCTCAGAATCAGCTGGGCACCACAGCTCACCATAAAATACTGCTGATATACCCGCAACAGCCGTCCGGCATCATCGCTGTCATCCGGGTACAAAAAGAGCGTGAGATTCTTTTTCACATTTCCTTTATCAAAATCAATCCCCTTTTTGATGATCGAGTCATCGACACTGTCCAGATCAAACAGGTGAAGCCGGTTTGTCCCACTGTCATATCCCGTCACCAGAATATCATACATAACGGCTTTTACGTCAAAGTCGCCAAAGGACACGGAAAATGACCGCTGACTGCGTATCAGCCAGTTATCTTTTTCAATCCATGGATTTGGTTTTTCTTTCTGCTTGCAGTTTTTAAAAGTCTGGCGAAACAGACCGCAGCGATAATTCAATCCAATACCATCTCCCGGCAGTCCCAGAGTCGCGATCGAATCCAGAAAACAGGCGGCCAATCGACCCAGTCCGCCATTCCCCAGCGAGGGCTCCGGCTCTCTCTCCTCAAAAGAAGTGATGTCCTTTCCCGCCTGTTCCAACTCTGTGCGGATCTGGTCATAAATTCCCAAATTAATCAGATTGTTGCTGAGCAATTTCCCAATCAGAAATTCTGCTGATATATAGTACAGTTTTTTCTTTTGATCCACCAATTCTCTCTCTGCTGCTCTCTCCTGAACCAGTGTGAGCAGCGCATGATAGATCTTCTCATCATCGCATTGACTGAGCGCCAGCCCAAATTCTCTTTGTACAACTTCCTCTAACATCTTTCCCCTCCAAGCAAAAAGGTACGCCTAAACGACCGGCTACCCCTGTGTATTAACGATTCTGTCTGTGTACTCACAGGCAGCTAATGCGGCCACTGCTCCATCCGCTGCCGCTGTCGCCAGTTGTCTGACATTTTTGGTCCGGCAGTCCCCCGCTGCGAAGATTCCTGCCACATCGGTCTTGCAATCTTCTGCCGCGTGAATATAACCGGTCTCATCTAATTTTACCAGATTGTCAAAATTATCATTGTCCGAGATTTTGCCAATGGCGACAAACAGACCACTGACCGGCAATTCTGTCTTTTCTCCGGTCACGGTATCCTGTAATTCAACCGCCTCCAGAACCCCCTGCGCTTTCAATCCCACAACAACGGAATTCAAGATAAATTCGACATTATTCTTTTGTTTTAAAATCTGAAGCTGACTATCCTCGCCACGAAATTTGTCACGCCTGTGTATGACATAGACCTTGGAACAATAGTTGGATAAAAAAATAGCATCTTCCAGTGCTGTATTTCCTCCGCCTACCACGGCAACTTCACGTCCTCTAAAAAACATACCATCACACGTAGCGCAATACGAAACACCGGCACCGATCAGTTCCTGTTCCCTGTCTACACCAAGAGGCCGGTTCTTCACTCCGGTCGCCAAAATCACAGAGCGCGCCTCATAGCAGCGCTCCTGTTCGCCATTGCCAGCCACATAAACTCTCTTGTAGTCGTCACTGTCCTCTACACGAATCACCTGACCGTTCTCGAATTCAGCCCCCAGACTGATTGCCTGGTCATACAGTCCCCTGGCGAATTCAACACCCGATATTTTTTTGATACCCGGATAGTTTTCTACTTCCGGAGAATTAATAATTTGTCCACCATAGGCAGCCTTTTCCAGAATCAGTACGGACTTTCCGGAACGAACCCCATAAATTGCTGCCGACAGTCCTGCGGTTCCCCCACCCACAATGATGATATCATACATTTTATATACTCCTGTTTTCTCTTTTATAACAGATTGATAATCTCTTCTTTGGATATTACACCGACCGAGCGGTTTGTTTCCTCTCCGTTCTTAAAGACAAGAAGTGTCGGGATCGACATCACGCGGAACTGTGCTGCCAGCGGCTGCTGTGCATCCACGTCTACCTTTCCCACTTTAATATCGGTTTTCTCCTCTGCCAACTGATCCACAACCGGCGAGAGCATCTGACACGGTCCACACCATCCTGCCCAAAAATCTAACAGAACCGGTTTATCCGATTCCAAAACCTCAGCCTGAAAATTCTCCTGTGTTATCTCTATCACTGCCATATCAATTGATACCTCCATTCTTTTTTACTATATCCAAAAAACCTGCATAATATGATGAAAACCGCCATATTATAGAATGTTTCATATTCTCATTGTAGTATACAAACAAAGAAACTGCAAGTAAAAGTTAGGAATCCCCCCGATCAAGGTATTCCCTCATCCTCTCCCTGGTGCGCTGTATCTCGGCTTCCAAATCCCTTGCCGACAAAAGCCGGCATCCCGCCCCTCGTATGATCACCTGTTCCAGTCCGTCGGATGTCGCTACCGTTATCGCATACCTGCCCGCTTTTTCATGGGCAAATTTTTCAATGTACTGATCTGCGGTCTCGGCCTCTTTGGTAAAGACCACGAGAATATTGTGATAAGAGATCACTTCTGTCTTGTGATTCTGAACCCGGTATGCATCAAATACCAAGATGAGCCTGCATTTTTTAAATCCCTGATAATCGCACAGAATATCCATCAGGCGATCCCGCGCTGCATCCATATTTTCCTTTGCCAGTTCTGCCAGTTCCTTCCACGCAAAAATGATATTGTAACCATCTACCAAAAGACAGGGTTCCTTCCTCTCCTGTTTTCGCGGTTTCGACAGACCTACCGGCTTTGCCGTGAGCGATCGGACTTTTTTGCCGGATATTCCTTTGTGTGATACCGGTCCGCTCTTGCGGTTGGCATAGGATGTCCGCTCAAGTATCCGGTCGATCTCCTCAATATCAATGCCCTCTTCATACTGTGAGGCAACCGATACCGGGCTGTCGTCCTGCGATGACGGATCCGTTTGAGTCTCATCCTTGATATGGCTATATGATTTTACCTCATCCCACGACACATAAAATCCCGACCCATGAGCACAAAAGACCGAACCGGTCGGATTGGCCATATCCCGTTCCGGATCATATCCGATTTCCTCAATGACTTCCTGTGCGTTGTGGCATGGACGATATCCATCTGCCTCACAAAAGATATGTCCCCGCCCCTTGGTATAGGCAGTTACCTCTCTTGGATAATTGCGCATCGTAATCACCGGAGCACTCCCTGTCAGCACAGCCCTGTCATCTTCTTGTACCTGTTCCATCACAAATGTTCCCGACATCCTCTCAATGTCGGTCATGGCTCTTCCCACCGACTCTTTGGGAACCTCTAAGCGAAACCGGTAATATGGCTCTAGCAGGATGGACTCAGCCTGCATCAGCCCCTGTCTGACTGCCCGATAGGTCGCCTGGCGAAAATCCCCTCCCTCGGTATGTTTCTGATGTGATCTTCCTGCCACCAGCACGACTCTCACATCGGTCAGTGTTCCTCCCGTCAGTACCCCGGGATGCTCCCTCTCCAACAAATGCGTCAATATCAATCTCTGCCAATTCTTGTCCAGCCGGTCTTCGCTGCACCGGGATTCAATCTGAAATCCGCTTCCCCGCTCCAGCGGTTCAATCAACAGATGTACCTCGGCATAGTGCCGGAGAGGTTCAAAATGTCCGATTCCCAGAACCGGGTTCTGAATCGTTTCCTGATAGACAATCCTGCCTGTATCAAATGTCACATGAACACCAAATCGCTCCTCTATCATCCTCTGCAGGATTTCAATCTGAACTTCTCCCATCACCTGCACATGAATTTCCTGAAGCTCTTCACTCCACACAACGTGAAGTTCCGGCTCTTCCTCCTGCAGCTGTCTTAACTTAGGAAGAATCGTTGCGGCATCCACGGTTTCAGGCAATTGGAGAGAATACGTGAGCACCGGTCCCAGCACCGGTCTGGCAGAATCCGGCTCCCGTCCCAGACCCTGTCCCGGATACGTCTCACTCAATCCGGTCAGCGCACAGATACATCCGGCCGACACCTCCGGTACGGTCTGATATTTATCCCCGGAGTAAATGCGAATCTGATTGACTTTCCCGGCTCCCCGGTCCGGTCCTTCGTCCAATTCCATGCGCGCACGAAGAACGCCTCCTGTCACCTTCACATGAGTCAGCCGATTTCCCGACTCATCCCGGGAAATCTTATATACCTTTGCGCCAAAGGATTCCGGATAGTGAGGAATGGATGTATACCGGCTCAGCCCCTGCATGAATCTGTCTATGCCTTCCATATGAAGAGCAGACCCGAAATAGCAGGGAAAAACATTCCTCTTTCGAATTTGTCCGGCGATCTCTTCATCCGATATCTCACCGCTCTTAAGATAATGATTCAACAATTCCTCGTCACACAAAGAAATATTTTCATAGAACACCTCTTCATCCGATTCTGTAAAGTCCACAAAATTTCCATCCATCTCCCGATTGAGCTGTTGCAAAACACTCTCCTGATCCGCTCCCGGCTGATCCATTTTATTGACAAAGATAAAGGTAGGAATCTCATATCGGTCCAGAAGTCTCCCAAGCGTCCTGGTATGCCCCTGCACCCCGTCGGTGGCGCTGACTACCAGAATCGCATAATCCAGCACCTGCAGAGTTCTCTCCATCTCTGCCGAAAAATCCACATGTCCCGGTGTATCAAGAAGCGTCACGTACGTCTGTCCCCATGTCAAAACTGCCTGCTTTGAAAAAATCGTGATCCCTCTCTCCTTTTCCAGAGCAAAGGTATCTAAAAAGGCATCTTTTTTATCCACACGACCCATGCGCCGAAGCTGTCCCGCCTGATACAACAGTCCCTCCGAGAGCGTTGTCTTGCCGGCATCCACATGTGCCAATATTCCTATACTAAGATTCTTCATAACATTCTCCATTCCCCATATCATTTTCCACGATTCCACTGAGCACTCTTTCTCTATCATAACACAGAACCATCGGATTAGAAAATTGTTTCTAAATAAAAATTTTTAATGATTTTTCTTCCGTATAGTGCTATAGTAAATGGTAGATTATAGACCATACATTATGGAGGTTATCATGCGTATCGAAAAAAAATCACCCACTACCAATGGCCTGAATATCATTATTGTCGGCTGTGGAAAAGTCGGGACTACACTCGTAGAGCAGCTTAGCATCGAGGGTCACGACATTACGGTTGTCGACCGGGATTCATCTTTAGTGTCCGAGCTCTCCAATTTATATGATGTTATGGGAGTCGTTGGCAACGGTGCCAGTTACAGTGTTCTGATGGATGCCGGAATCGAGTCAGCGGATCTGATCATTGCTGTGACAGATTCGGACGAGCTTAATCTTTTGTGTTGTACCGTCGCTAAGCAGGTGGGAGATGACTGTGCCACCATCGCCCGGGTGCGAACACCGGACTACAGCAAAGAAGTCGGATATCTGCGCGAAAAACTGGGACTTACCATGGTCATCAATCCGGAATTGGAAGCCTCTCTTGAGATGTCGCGCATTCTCTGTCTTCCAACGGCACTGGAAGTCAACTCCTTTGCCCATGGCCAGATTGAGATGATAAAGTTTAAAGTTCCCAAGGACAACCTGTTGGACGGCATCAGCATCGCCACGCTCGGCAAGGAAATCGCAAACAACGTATTGGTATGTGCCATTGAACGCGATGGCGAAGTGATCATCCCCGGTGGTGATTCGCTCATCTTTGCCGACGACATAATCACTTTTGTCGCCAGCCGCAGAGACATCCGCTCATTCTTAAAATCCATCGGTTTTAAGACCAAACAGGTAAAAAATACAATGATCGTAGGTGGCGGCCGCTCTTCGTTCTATCTCGCCAAACAGCTGATTCACATGGGCATTGAAGTCAAGATCATCGAGAGAAATCTTGCCCGATGCGAAGAGCTCAGCATTTTGCTGCCAAAGGCCATTATTATCAACGCGGACGGAAGTGACCGGGAAGTTCTCAAGGAAGAAGGTCTCAATCTCACTGAATCTTTTGTCCCTCTGACCGGAATCGATGAAGAGAATATCATGTTGACCATGCTGGCAAAGAAAATATCCGATGCCAAGGTCATCACCAAAATCAACCGCAGCACATTTAAGGATATCATCAATACGCTGGATCTGGGGAGTATCATTTATCCACGTTATATTACATCGGAAATTATCATCGCCTATGTGCGCGCCAAAAAGAATTCGATGGACAATAATATTGAAACGCTCTATCACTTGTTTGACTACCGCGCTGAGGCAATCGAGTTCCATGTAACAAAAAAATCGGCTGTTACAGATACGCCACTGATGGATCTCAATCTAAAGAAAAATCTCCTTGTCACCTGTATCTACCGAAACGGAAAAACAAAGATTCCCAGTGGCCAGGACTCCATTCAGGTAGGCGACCATGTCATGATCGTTACGACTCACAGTGGCTTTGGTGACATTCTGGATATTTTGGCTTAGTAAAACACAAAGAAGGGTTTAAACAATGAATGGTTCAATCATACGATATATATTAGGACAGATTTTAAAGGCCGAGGGAGTCTTGATGCTCCTTCCCTGTATTGTCGCCCTGATTTACCGGGAACCACAGGGGTGGTATTATCTGATGGTCGCAGCACTATGCTTTCTCCTTGGCACTCTGTCCGGACTGCATAAGCCAACCAACCACATCTTCTATCTGAAAGAAGGATGTGTGGCAACGGCACTGAGTTGGATCACACTCAGTTTTTTTGGCTGCCTTCCTTTTCTTTTGACAGAGGAAATTCCATCTTTTACGGATGCCATCTTTGAGACCGTATCCGGTTTTACGACAACCGGTGCCAGTATTCTGGGCGACGTCGAAGCGCTCTCCCACTGCTCAAATCTGTGGCGCTGTCTGACTCACTGGATCGGAGGCATGGGAATTCTGGTATTCATCCTTGCCATCATCCCCATGAGTGGCGGTTCTCCCATCAACTTAATGCGTGCCGAGAGCCCGGGGCCATCCGTCGGAAAATTGGTTCCCAAAATCAAATCCACGGCACGAATCCTGTATCTGATCTACTTTATCATGACCATCATTGAGATGATCTTTCTGCTGGCCGGTCACGTGTCACTGTTCGACACCTTGTGCATCAGTTTCGGAACTGCCGGAACCGGTGGTTTCGGAATCAAAAACGACAGTATGGCAGGATACAGCACCTACGTGCAATGGATCGTTGGCATTTTTATGATTTTGTTTGGTGTCAATTTCAACGCATACTACTATCTTCTGTTCCGAAAATTTAAGAAAGCTTTTACAATGGAAGAAGTGCGCTACTATTTTTTAATCATCTTTGCCGCAGTCTCCATCATTTTTTCCGAATTGCTGAAATCCCCGAACACCACCATCGGAACTGCTCTGACACAGGCATTCTTCCAAGTGGCATCCCTGACGACTTCCACCGGTTATTCTTCGGTGGATTTCAACCAGTGGACACAGACCGCGAAAACCATGCTTTTGCTGATCATGTTTGTCGGGGCATGTGCCGGAAGTACCGGTGGCGGTATTAAAGTATCCCGCATTGCCATCCTGTTCAAAACGGTTCGAAAAGAATTGGGTTCGTACATACATCCTAAGAGTGTCAAGAAAATAAACTTCGAAGAACGTCCGGTGGAACATGAAGTAGTCCGCTCCATCAACGTATTTTTCATTACTTTTATGATTGTATTCTCTGTATCCTTTTTTGCCATCTCTTTCAACGGCAAGGATCTGGTGACAAACTTCACTGCGGTTTTGACAACCATCAACAACATGGGCCCCGGATTAGCCGAGGTCGGTCCCGCCAGCAACTTCAGTGTGATGTCCACGTTCTCTAAGTGGGTTCTCATCTTTGATATGCTGGCCGGTCGATTAGAGCTGTTCCCGCTCTTGATTCTCTTCCACCCTGCCATCTGGAGAGATGTCTTTTCACAGGTATCAAAAGAAGTGAAAAAGAGAAAGATGAATCACTGATCTGATTCTATCAATTCACACAAGAAATATGGCTGTTCCTGTTCATCCGTGATGATCACATAGAAACAGTCATTTTCTTTTGCCGTCCGAATATAAATCTCATCATCCAAATGCGCTGCCAGACGATACTCTGCCCTCAGCTCCGACACAGCAAAATCCTTTGGCAGCACATTCGTCGCCAACCGGATATATTGCCCATTATTCATGTGACCATTCGTGTCAAGATAACTTTGGCAAACCGTAAGTTTCTGACAGAGTTCCAAGTTATCCGGACATCTGACTTTACGAGATTTCTTAGGCATATCATATCGCTCCTGTGTGCCATATGCCTCAATCTCTTCCTGTGCCACTTTCTCTGGTTTTCCCGTCGTCACATCCGCGTAGAACCAGTGGGAATCCGCACAGGCAAGCACCTCGGAATCCAACGATTCCAGCAATAAATTTCGACAACCAAACACTCCCTTGAACTGATAGGCCCAGGTGGATGCAAAAAATTCCTCCCCCATCTTTGGCCTTCTCTTAAATACAATGTGCCATGAATTTACCAGCCATGCCCGATTGATCTTCAAAAGTTCCTGAGATGATCGGCCCACCGCCTCGCTGTGAAACATACAACAATCCTGCATGGCATCTACCACACCGGACACACTGAGCCGGCC
The DNA here is from genome assembly GCA_900319095.1 of uncultured Eubacteriales bacterium. GTDB lineage: Bacteria > Bacillota > Clostridia > Lachnospirales > Lachnospiraceae > Eubacterium_F. The sequence continues at coordinate 9,495 of ONNE01000106.1, forward strand.
GGTGTAATCTATCCGGCTAAACGATACTCGATCCTTGTAACGATACATAAATGTTCCCTCTTTCCTTCTCAATTTTACGTTTTTAAACCTGTCGTATTTTCCGCCACACCTCAATCAAGCGTTCCAAAGTCCATGCCGCATTGGCCGGACTCGTTGACGGAAGTATTTGGGCTTTCATTTTTAATACCGGTTCATGATATTTTTCATACATCCTTCCGGAAGTTTTGCCATTGCAAAAAACAGCCGAAACCCGGGAGTTTCTTATAATCTTTTGCAAGTCGGTAGGAACCGCATTTTTGATACTGCTGTCACTCGACCCTTTGATGTCACAGCTGTCAATCACATCCCAGACCGCCACATGATGCCGGTGCAGAAATTGTTTCTTCCGTTCAATCGTCTCTGGTACGTCATCCTCAAACACCGCAGCCGTCACTTGCCAAAAACGATTCTGTGGATGACCGTAAAAAAATTTTTGTTCCCTTGATTTCACCGATGGAAAACTCCCCAAAACTAAAATCCTTGAATCTTCATCATAGAGAGCCTCAAACGGATGAATGATATGCTGATACTCCATAGTTCCTCCGGTGTAAATAAAGAGTAGCATCTTTTTTGACGTTACCCTTTATCTCACTTTCTATCATGCATTATAGTAAGTTATCATATCTTACTTAGTATAGCATTAAAATTGAAATTTGGAAATAATTATACGCTGGCTTTTAATAATTTTTTCTGTAAATCAACATATCGTTCTCTGTCTCTATCATTTCTTAATTTTTTTAAAAAATGAGATATTTTATTGTATGCCTCTCCACAAAATTTTTTATGTAAGCCTATTAACCCTGCATTTTTTATTTTAAATGTAAATGACTTATCTACATAGACCTTTAACAATCGAATTGTAGTCTCTTCCCGGTCTTTTTCAGAGATTATTGGTTGCATAATCAAATTATGTGCCCTTTCAAAATCTAATTGTATATTTTCAGACTTATCATTTTTAATTTTTTCAAGGTATATTCTTGCCTGTTGATTGTCACATTGAAATGGCACATTTTTACCATTACCTCTAAACTTACCATATGCAACATCCACATAATTCTGTGCCAACTCATAATTTTTATACCA
>ONNE01000069.1 GCA_900319095.1 uncultured Eubacteriales bacterium
AAGTCCCCTCATCGTCAGTGATTCCGGCATAGAACTTAGACAAATTATCTGCCCATGATGTGTCTGATCCGGTACTACTCGAATCTTTTGCATCGCTTGATTCTTCCTGATTAGCCGAATTCGAATCGTCTACTGATGATTCCTGAGATGTTTTCTGTGAAGACGTTGTAGTCTTCTCATCACCACATCCAGTCAATGCGGATGCCACCAATGCGGATGTCAATAATACTGTCAAAAATTTCCTTCTCATTTTAAAATCCTCCATTAATTTTGTCTTCTTGACATTTTTTATCCGAAACCCATTATACAAAATCCTTACTAATAATAGCAGTACCCCTAGGGCTACTTTACGTGATTTTGTTATTCGTATACATTACTTTTTTCTCCCTCTTTTAAGAACTCACCATAGTCCTCCACAAACTGAGCAAGCCGAAATCCAGCTAACAATTCATCAAAGCCCGATAGTTCTGATACTTTATTCAGTAATTCCTCATCATCTTTTACACCCCGTTCCATAAGTCTGACAATCTGCTCATCTTCTTCTGCAATTTCTTTTCTCTCATCCTTATAGCAAAGCCATAATCCATTGCTTTTTTCGACTCTCACATCCGACTTCCACTCCATCTTATGCACCTCCTTACTCGCCATAAATATCTTTATTAATTGGCACTTCCCCGATGCACCAGCCCTAACTGAATTGCCCTTCGCTCTGCCTCTGCCCGGTTCTTTGCCCCCAGCTTTTTATATATATTTCTATTGTGCTTCTTTAAGCCATCATAGGATATTCCACATTGTTCACAAATATCTCGGGTTGTCATTCCTGTACAGAGCATCGCAAATATCTCTTCCTCTCTCTTTGTCAGCGATACAATAGTTTCCGGTATATAAATCAAATAATCCGGATATGAAACTGCCATTTTTCCTGTTTCATTATATATTTCATCCAAATAATCTGCTGATATTCCATCAAATGCCTTTGTCTCTCTACATTCTCTGAGAAGAGGAAGAACTGCCTGCCCCTCCATAGAAATAACACGAACAAAATGGTATTCCGCTGCCTTCTTCACCGCAGATATCAAGTGTTCTCTCCAGTGTTCATCTCCCATGCGATACAAAATAATACTCCTAAGCACTTCGTTTTCCATCCAATAAAAATACCGCTGATATGAATAAAAATATTCTGTAAGGTAATTAGTAAGAGAAAGAGCTTCTTCAAGCCTGTTTTCTGCAATTAAGCACCTTAATTTTGTCAGCTGTCTGTAACGATCCAAAATACAAAATTCAATCTGAACATCCGGTATTTTATCTACAAACTCATGGACATTTTCCCCCATACCTTCAAACAGGGAAATCCATACACAGAACGCTTCCATATTGGGCAGCAGATGATCTGCCGCTCCGCAATGTGCTCTAACTTTTTCCTCAAATGCCCGATAGACTCTTTTAGCTGATGCAATCTGTCCGGCAACAATATGCTGCCTTACCTGAATTCCAACAGACACAAAACACATCTCTATTTTCCCACCATGAGATGCCGCTTCATAACCGGCACAACACCTCGTCATCACTTCATAAGGTGATATTGTCGCTTTCTCAAATCCACTCTCCGCAAGTGCTATTGTCACAAGACCATTTCCATATTTTCCAACCACAACCTCTATCGGACGGCTCATGAATTTAGCTATCTGGGTATCGCTTTTTGACCACTCACAAAAATCCAATCCGCCATTCATGATAGAAGGCAGGTTTCCCGTCACACTCATTTCCGGAAGGAAAACATCCCCCTTGGTAATCATGACAAAGGAATTTCGTAGGATACGCAAAATTCCTTTTGTCCCTCTATGCGGAAGTGTTATATCAAGATATGCCAATCTTGTTCTGGCTTCACGCCTGAGTTCTCTTGGATTTTCCTTATTTTTTTCAAAGTGTACCAACTCCTGATACCACTTTTCTGATTGCTGAGGTTGAAGAAGCAAATCATAGAGCAAACTCATACCTGCCATCAAAACAGGACTCTCTAATACCTGTTCCTTCGGCAATTCAAAATAATATTCTTTCGTCTCCACATAATGCCCGGTTCCCGGATGAGTATTGGCATTCCTCACAAGCAATTCCTTAATCCGCTGAACAGCACCGGCTTTTCTGTAATATTCCAATGCCTTGGGAATATCCCCATGCATTTCATAATAATTGGCTCCTCGCCTGTAATTTTCAATGACGGCCTCTTTCGACCACAAGATACTTTGTTTCCAACAAAAAAAACCTCTTACCTCTTTCCGGATGGATAAGAATCCTCCCTCACAATAGTTCAACTGATGCATTGTTTCCCGGCAGTATTCTATGATTTTACTGATATTATCATTCCCCATCAGGTACTCTGCCATCTGTTCTGTAAATTCTTCGTACTGACAAACACAAAGAGCAAATTTGATAAACAAATCATTCCACTGCTCATAAACAACACCGTCCCAAAGATAATAAATATCACGCCAGACCGCTTCATACATTTCTTCCGAATATCTCTTTCCATTCTCCATTCGCTTCACATAATACATAAGCGCTGGTGGATACCCCTGCGAAGCCAATGTTACCAATTCAATATCTTTGGGATCAATTTCTACTTCACGACTCAAAAACAATTTTTTGACTTCTTCCTTACCCAGTACAAAATCTTGTTCTACAATTCGAACGAATCCCAACTGCATTTCCTCGCCGACAAGATATTTGGGCACAGTCCCTCTCGTCGCCATAACAATCTGCCGCCCATCGGAGTGCAGCAAATCCTTTAAATACTGAATAGATTCCTGTTCTTTCAGCCACTGCAAATCTTCAATTATTATAATATTAGCGCGGATGGAAGAAATGGGCGGCCTTCGTGTAATTCTCCCATCTTCGCAAAAAAGAATTTCTGTTTTTTTTCTTCGATAGTAATATCCTATTGCTGCACTTTTTCCCCAGCCATAAGCTGCCGTCATAATAACAGGACTAAATGTCTCTTCCGCTTTTTTTAACTTATTATAAACTGCCGGTATTTTAATATAATCCACAACCAACCTCCTGGCACTCGATCATCCTGTAAATACTATACTATCTTATTACTCGTCATAGATGCTCGTCTTCCCATTTTTATCTACCCGGAGTGTCACATAATCCGTCAACAGATAATCGTGAAATACATCATCTATGCGGAATGAATACATATAATCTCCAGCTGCTAATAAATCATAGTTTATTTCAAGAGAGGCTTTCCTTAATTCATAGCCTTCGCCCTCCCATTCTTTCTCCTCTGAATTTTCATCCTCTAACGAAAAACTTGTATAACAAGGGGTAACAATATCACCCTTTTTTAATTTGATAATATTTTTGGCCGCAGCACCATTCTCATCAATGCCATCCCACGCCCCCTCTACCACGACTTTTCCGTCTTTGTCCTGTATCATACGAAGATTTGTTTCCTCTCCGTTGAGTAGAATTGGAGAAGTATAAACCACCTCATTATCATCTACCGAAACAATATACGTGGCAAGATTTTGTCCATCAGGAAGCGATAACCAATATCCGTCAAAATAATCCTTAATCTGCCCCTTATCCCAGTCCACATCCACATCATACGTTTCACCAAGTTCCAATGCTTCCTTACCATTTTCTGTCACTTCATAAATTTGAGCACTAACATCCTCTGTGTTTTTCAATCCGTTATCATCCAATGTAAATCCGAAAATCCCGTCTGAATCCACTGCCGGTTCAGATGCAAATGTAATCTTCTTACTCTCTCCGGTCTCTTTATAGTCATCTACATAATTCCAATGTTCATTTTTATTTGTGTTACTGCGGTAACACTCATCTTCTTCATCATATTCATAGTCACAGAACCAGCACCAGATTTCTTCTTCATCCGAACTACTGTTATCGCCAATCGCCGCTGACAGTGCATCATCACTTGCGTTGTCAACCGAACTACAGCTGTCATACCAGCCACAGGAATCACCACCGCTCCACCAGTAATCCTCATCATAAGAATCTGTATTTCCTTCATTGCAACTGCCACAATCCTGTCTGTCAACAAAGGACAGATAATACGGACTCACACATACTGTACTGAATGTAGACAACTCATCCGATTCTTGTATACAAAGCGGATAATACACGGATAATCCTGAAGACTTTTTGTGATTTTTTCCAGACACTTTGTAAGCGACTACCTTTTCAAGCTGGGAAGAAACAGCATCGGCTCCCTCGGCGTAGGACCTGCACCCTGTCACAAGTCCGCCTAAATCAACCATATTTGTATATCCCTCGGACTTATTGTTTCCACCGAAGTTATCTGCCTTTTCTATTTTTCTGCAAATAGATGATAAGACAGATGTGTCCGCACTGGTTTCATACATATTTTTTGCAAACGTATTAAAAGCTTTCAACAAGGAATCCATCTGTGATAAATCAATTACTGACAAAGTTACAATATCACCGTCACCGATTTTTTCACAGCCTTTTTTGAAACTGTCACACACTTCCTTCCCCAGTTCCAAACCATTAGTACTTGGATTTTGGGCAAGAAAATTACCAATAGATGTGTAATCCCAGCCACACCCCGGCTCGGATTCCTCCGATGCATACATATAATTCGCATAGGAAGCAAGCACGTTCGCCGCCTCCATAGAGCCCATCAGGCAGGCATCAAATCCAACAAATTCAAATTTGCCGGACATCTTTGAATATGCACTCAATAAAGCACTATCCACATCGCGGAGAGAGAGGGACTTCATATTATCGGTCTCGTCATAGCATATGCCGCCGATACTGCCGCCTCCATGATTCCATAATATCACACCCATGTGCTCAGAACTGTAATTATTCACGCCCCATTTGAGGAATTTTGCAAGCGTATTGCTTTTTGCCATGCTTGCCTCTTTTACTTCATCCACTAATTCAATATCTTCATTCTGAACGACAAAGCGCTGCAATTTCTTTTTGTTAACCGCCTCATTATTCCACTCAGAAGCCCCTCCTGTCTGCACTACAAACCTCACTTTATCACTGGCAGATGCCTCCATCATTTCCACCATATCATTTGTAGCCGCTCCGTACTGAGATTCCAAATCAGAACCACAGAGATAAACAAAAATAGTCCATATTCCATCTTTTTTTATTTCTTCACCGCCGGCCTGTACCGGACGGGATACAGTGAGATTACCGGTTTCCCGATCAACCGTGAGCATACTCTGACTATAATCACTGCCGTCTGCCAATGTTGCCATCGCTGTCTTTAATTTTCCTTTTTTTCTTTCTTACCTTCATCTGTGTCTGAAAATATCATAAGCAAGAGAAATCCTGCCAAAATCACGCCAAAAACAGACGCTATCGTGATTATAATCTTTTTTGCCATCATATATCCTCACTTTCCATCATTTCATTTAACTTATAAAATATCCCGAAAAACTAAACCCTGTCGGCATCGGTATTGTCAACATAAATATCGTTGCACCTATCAAAAACACCACCGATATCCCAAAAACCACAATACGGTTAGGCAATCTCTTGAATATACCTACGATACCGAGTAAAAAAAGCACCAATGAGAAAATAACTGTCACAAGTCCATATCTGTCACCGCTTGTGTTGTCATTTTGTCCCTGTTTAAGCAGTTCCTGCGATTCAGCCAAAAGATTGTTTGCCTCATCGTAATAACTGTCAATATATCCTTCCTTTTCAAATGGACTTGCATCCTTTTGTTTATCTGCCCACTGAATCGCCTCATAAAAGTTCTCTGAACAATTATCCGCAATTAATGTATCGATTTTATCCAGAATCAAATCCGCCTCGTCTTTGTCACCTTTTTCCTCAGCCATCTCCGCATCAAAACGATATTCCATAATGGTATTCCAAGTAATCATATCCTGCATTAACTATTGCGATGCCTCATTGTACATGGAATTTCCTTCTGCTGCCACATTATTGCTCTTTGTATAATTTGTCGCCTGATTTCCGCCGTGCAGCGAGCCTATCCAAGTTGCCCATGCAGTCAAGAGAGCCGTAATTCCGAGAAAAATAGCAATTAAAATTTCAAGTCTTTTTTCT
>ONNE01000047.1 GCA_900319095.1 uncultured Eubacteriales bacterium
CAAGCGTCCCCACAACTTTCTCATAATCCATTCGCTTCGGGCCGACAATTCCAATCTTGCCATAAACCCCTTCCTTAATTTTGTAGGTAGCTGTTACGACAGAACAATCTTTCATCGACTCAACCGGTGATTCCTCACCGATATAAACCTGTATGCCATGCTCCTGCTCATCATCCTGCTCACTCGGATCATTCGCCCACGCCTGCAGCATCTGTTTTTCCTCAAAAGCGGACAAAAGCCCTGTCATGTTCTCCTTGTCAGACAATTCCGGATATCTGAGAATATTGGTCGCTCCGGAAGTAAAGATCTCCGAATCATCTTCTTCGGTCATCACCTCTGAGATACAATCCAGCACACCGGATACCAATTCGACATAATCACCTGCCTGATCCTTGATCTTTTGCATAATCGCCATATTGATCTCAGTGAAATCAAGTCCGTTCAATGCTGTATTGACAAGGAAATTGATCTGCGATATGGTACTGTCCTCCACCCCTTCCGTCAATTCCAATAATTTGTTGTTCACATGGTTGTTGTCCAGTATCACCAAAACCAGCAGCTGCTGTTCCGATATCTTGTTCAGTTGTATAAACTTGATCTTTTTGTGCTGATACTTTGGCTTGGTCACCATGGAAGTGTAATTCGTATTCTGTGCAAGGAGCTTTGCCACCTGTTGAAGCAAAAGATCAATCTTATCAGCCTTCTGAACGATCATATTCTTCATCTCGGATACCTCGGCATCCTTGCGCTCCAACACGGTATCTACATATAAGCGATATGCTTTATCCGATGGAATTCTCCCGGCCGATGTATGGGGCTGTAAAATATATCCCATCTCTTCCAAATCGGCCATCTCGTTCCGGATCGTTGCCGAACTAAGATTCAAATCGGTATACTTGGATACTGTACGCGATCCGACCGGCTCTCCCGTCTCCATGTAGTTCCGTATAATCGCCTCCAATATTTTCTGCTTTCGCTCGCTGAGTTCCATTGAATCCTATCCCCCTCACACAACAAACTTCGAATGACGGTTTTTAATTTTATTAGCACTCATTCGATTTGAGTGCTAATCTTTGACTACACTTAAGATACCACCTAACTAGGATATTGTCAATACATAAAAATAAATTTTTTTACAAAAAAATTCGACTATCCTCAATGAATAGTCGAATTTTGTTAAATTCTACCTGTTAGTGCCTATCGGCAGCTGAGCTGACTGACAACTTTTTTCTTCTTCGCATCTTTTCCGGTTATCGTAATCGTTTTGTTGCGAATATTCAGCGTGTAGCTGGCGCCACTAACCTTTACCGCAATCCTTGACAGATTCGATGTGTCTTTGAGATCTACATTGTTCTGACCAAAGGTAACATAGTAAATCATCTTCTCATTATCAATTCTTGAATGAATTCCTGCGAACTGTGTCTGGTCAGCACTCTTCTTTTTGCCATCATAGATACAGGAATCCAGCTTCCAGGTAACTCCCTGCTGTGTGTACTCATAGAGAGGATCCTTCATCGCTTTCTCCAAAAGAATCTCCATATCGGCAGCCTCTTCCGTTTTTTCACTCTTTACTTTCTTATAGAAACCGAGTGCACTGTTAAAGTTTCCTGCCTCAGCAGCCTCATTTCCCATATGATAATAGTACTCATCCAATTTTCCCTGAACCAGATTCTTGGAACTCTCATCGGTCAATAAATCGATGAGTTTTTCCAGTGATGCTACATGTGTCGACGTGTCGGCAGGTGTGTTCTGCGCCTCAGCCAAATAGCATTTTTGCAGCATCTGATCGCGATCCCAACCACTGAAGTTGTCATTGATTATCTGTTGTGCCTGCTCATAAGAATTGCTGTTTTGCAGCTGTTCAATATATTTCTCAAGACTCTCTTTGGTCTTCTCTTCTGAATCCAGATAAGAGCCGAGTTCTTTAAAGGAAGCTACGGCACTTTCATAATTTCCTGCTTCCAGCGTTCCAACCGCTTTGCGGTATCGCAAAAACTTCGGAAGAAGAATCGCCACAATGATGACGACGACAGCTGCTGCACCGCCACAGATTGCGAGGACTTTCTTCTTCTTCTTCTTTTTGTCCTCGTCCACTGCATTCAAAACTTTGCTCTCGCAGTGAGACTTGAATTGGTTGGCATTCTTATATCCGGCAAGTTTATCAAAGACTCCGGCAAGTTTTTGATAATCCTCTACGGACCTGGCCTCTGTGATCTGACCACATGCCTCCATATATTCCTGTTCTCTCTGTTTTTGCGCCTCTTCTGAGAGCTTTGCCACGAGAACCTTTTTGTCTTCTATATGCTTATTATACTGTGCCTGAATCTTCTGTCGGTTCTGCTCATCTTTCTTTTTCGATTTTTCAATCATTTCGCTCAGCTCTTCAAAGAGTTTTTTGAGCAACAGATTGAGCGATGACCCAAACCCGTCTGTGTCATCCTGGCAGGCACGGGCAAGTAATTTGTCCTCCTGAATGGATGATTTCAACTGGTCATAATAGTTTTGCTGATTTTTCACCGCGGAAGTATAATCGTGCTTGAATGAAAATTCCCCGGCAATCCTGTCCCGGTCGAGATAGTTCGGTACCTGATATTTCTCCACGGCATCTTCAATCTCTTTCTCGATATCTCCTGTATACGGAACAGATTCCCCATCCTGTATCGCCATATCCTGACGAATACGATTGACAAAATCCTCTTCGTCCCGATATTTGTGTTGCAACAGATATTTGCCAAAATAGGCTCTTCCGTTCTCCGGCTGGCGGCCCAGCACCAAATCAAACGACTCTCCTGCCATCTCCCAAAGATTGCTTTTGAGATACTGGAAACCATCTCTTAGCAGATCTTCAATCGGCATCTGCGGTTCTTCCGGTTTCTCCGGCTCCGGTTCCGGCTGTGCCGGTACTTCCGGTTGCGGCGCTGTCTGTGTGACAGCTGCCTGTTTTGTCTTAGATGATTTCTTTGACTCTTTTTTGCGCTCTTTCTTACTCTCTTTTTTGTCCGGTTTTTTCTCCGCTTCTACCGGTTTCTCCGGCTCAACCACCGGTTCCGGCTTCGGCTCCGGCTGTCTTTCTGTCTGAATCTGCAGGGATCTGCCCAGCACTTCGCCAATGTTCTCCAGCGCCTCTTCCATGAATGATTCTCCTGAGAGTCCCATGGTTGTAACTCCTGCCAATTCCTTTGGCAGCTTTGCTCCCAAATCCTTTGGACAGCAGACAAATACGGAAGATTTTTTCTTTTTGTTCGCCGGCATCAAAAAGCGAATCCAGTCATTTTTTACTTTCGGACTCACGACACCGCTCTCGTCTTTTGCCGCAATGACCATCGACTGTGCCGAACTCAGCGCAGCATAGGTAATCGCTTCTCTCTCAATCTTGCCCTTGTTCTCCAGTGTGACCGGTGCATAAAAAACACGGCATCCATTACCACTCAACTGATCATACAGTTTTTTTATCTCACTCATCAAAGCGCTGTCATCCACCGCAAGGAATACATCGAACGGCTCAACTTCCTGTGCACCCTGGCGAATCGCATTTTCCACATCCGCTATCTTTTCTGCATCCTGCTGACAGCGTCTTTTCTCAATCCCCTGAAAACCCTGTATCGCTGCCAGATAGTCAGCATCCTCCAAAAAATTCTCCATCGTTGTTCTATGACAGGACGGCACCCAGGCAAAGGTATCCGGATCCTCTTCATATACAACACCAAATCTCGCCAGTGCACAGCACCAATGAAGCTCCGCATCGTTGCGATCTTCTTCCAACATCTTTTCATAGATGACAAGAGCCTCATCAAATTTTTGTTCTCTTCGCAGATTGTTGGCATCGTTAAACCTTCGAATCTTGCTCTCATCCTCTGTCTTCGGATACGTGTTCGCATTTCCACAATAGGCACAGGTTCCAATTGCTTCTCCCGGTGTGATTTCAATATCTCCCCCGCATAATTTACATTGTATTGCTAGCATATCAATCTCCCTCTCTGAGCCTTCCGTAAATATCATCCATTATTTCACTGTGATCTTACAAGTCGCCTTCAGCTTCTTGGAATATTTCACCGTTATGGTTGCCTTTCCTTTTTTCTTGGCAGTAACTTTTCCCTTTTTGTTTACGGTTGCCACTTTTTTATTTGAGCTGCTCCATTTCAGTTTCTTCTTGGCAGCTTTTACATTTGCTTTCGTATTCGGTGTTACTTTGACCGACACACTCAAAGTTGCTGACTTTTTCTTCTTTAATGTCAGCTTTTTCTTTTTTAATGTGACTTTTTTTACTTTGAAGCTGGTACTTGCACTGCCGGAACTACTGCTGGAACTACTGCTATTGGCACTTGGTGTCGCAGTCGGAGCAGAGCTGTCTTTGGATCCCATGACCGAGATGTGATTGATTGCCACTTCTCCCTTCATGCTGTTGGTTTTTCCATTCTTATCTGTCGTGGAAGTATCTAACATATTGGCTCCATTCAGAGCTGTCAGGGATGTGACTTCAATTCGTATCTTCACCAGTTTCTGACCATTGGCTGCCGGAATCGTTGCCGATATCTTCTGCATGGTCTTGTTGGTGGTCAGATCCATGGCGGTTCCGGATACCGCTGTAAAGGTTGTACTGTCATTGAGTGCATAGGAGACCCGGTAACTCTTTGGTCCCTTTTTCGATGCCCCGATATAGGCAGAAAAGTTTATATCCTTATAGCCGGACGTAGATACCTGAATCTCGAAATATGGGTTCTTTCCCCACTGATTCTTTTTTCCGGCACTCATAACCGGCTGTCTCATGGACGCCCCACCGGCAAAAGAATCCGTATAATATTTTTCACCCGAAGATGAAGTGGTACTGTCTGATTCGTCCTTGGACCATTCCAATTTTCTCTTCGAAGTGCCGTCAATTGATGCGTACAGTTTGGCACTGTCTTTTAGCGTTCCGGATGTAAAGGAATATCCCTGCTTACCGGTTCCGTACTTGGTCTTGCTCAACGTAGCATCACTGGATGAAACGCAATCGTCTACTGTCTTATATGAATAATTCAGACTTGCAATCGCTTCCTGAGTATCAGCTGATGATTCAATCGGTTTTGCAAATCCTCCCAAAAGAGAAAACACGAGTGAACACACAACAATTGGGGTTATAATTTTTTTCTTCACGCTTTTGACCTCCTGTGCAAACTCAATAAATAATTGTAATTATTTTCAGTATACACTTTTTTCTATAAATATTCAATCCATTAAAAATAAAAATGTAAAAAAATTGTTCTTGATTCTCTTCTTACTTATGACGATAATATAGTTAGATGTTTGATTCCTAATTGCAACGCAGAAACGAGGTTTCATTATGCCAATTATCAGTAATTCAATTCAAAATAATACAGGGGGAGGAAACTCGGCCGGTGTCAGCCGTACCAGAACTTTCCGCTCAGGAAATTCCACGGTCTCACTCCAGGAGGGACAGACTCTCAAGGGGGTAGTGAGTGATATTCACGGCAACCAGATTACCCTTTCCATGGAAGACGGTTCATCTTTTACCGGCAAACTTCCCGATGCAAACCAGTACTCCATCGGCCAAAAGGCCGCTTTTCAGATTACGGGACTGGACAATAACACGATTTATATGAAAGCGATCTCCGGTGCGTATCTGCTGGATATGGAAGACACCATCGAACAGGCTTTAGAGGAGGCCGCTCTTCCCAAATCCGATCGGAATCTTGAAGTCGTTCGCAGTCTTTTACAAAACCAGCAGTCAATCAGCCGCGAAAACATCCTGTCAGCCATTCGCCTGTGTGCCCAGTATCCTGACAGTGATGTAAATTCCGTGATCACGATGCAGCGCCTTCATCTTCCTATGACACCGGAATCCGTCCGCCAGTTCTCGGACTACCAAAATCAGACTCATCAGATTCTGTATCAGATGGATTCTCTGACAGATTCGATCGCCGATATGATGAATACGATTGGCAATCAGGTTCCCCGGCTCTCTAAAATGGTAGCCGATCAGATTTTGAATCTGGCCCTGGAGGGAGAGGCATCTTATGAGGAACAGGCGCTTGCCAGACGCATTGAAGAGGAATCTGCACAATCACTTCTTTCAGAATCGGAAGAACAAGAGAGTGAACTGGCTAATACTCAGGAGACGGAACCATCAGAACAGGAGACGGTTTCCTCGACACCGCTGGCACGCATGAAGCAGATATTTACCAATATCACGGACTCTGTCAGCAACTCGATCACTTCCTCTGCCGCGGAGACTACTGTCCAGGAGGCACCGCCCTTGATTCATGAGCAGGCAGGTTTTGTCCTCAGTGAACAGGAGCGACTGGAGTTTGCTGATCTTCTCTCCGACTTTTCCCTCTCCGAGGAAACTCTTGACCAGCTAAAAGATGGTTCCATCACAGCAAGAAATCTTTTGACACAATTAAAAGAATCCTTTCCGGATCTGTCCGAAGAACAAGCCGGCAAGCTTCTGACTTCGAAAGGATTTCAGTCCCTGGTGAAGGAACAGTTTTTATCCGGTTGGACGCTTTCACCGGAACAGTTAAAGTCTAAGGCCAATGTGGAAGAGCTCTATACAAAAATGTCTCATCAATTCCAGGAACTCTCTTCCTTTAGCGAAAAGGTCTTTGGAAAGGATATTTTTTCTCAGGTGTCGAATCAGGCAAATCATATGCAGGACAATTTGGACTTTATGAGAACGCTCAACGATACGTTCCAGTATATACAGTTGCCGCTGAAATTACAGAACCAGAACACACACGGTGATCTCTATGTCATGACGCGCAAAGAAGCCCTGAGAAAAGATCCCAAAAATTTAAAGGTTCTCCTTCATTTGGATATGGAGCATCTGGGAACACTGGATATCCAGATTGCCAGAGAAAATACTTCAATATCAACCAAGTTTTATGTCGCAAAAGAAGATACGAAACATCTGTTAGAAAAAAATATTGAGCTCTTAAGCGATGCGATCAATGAACAGGGATATGCTTTCACTTCCGAGCTTCTTCTAAAAGAAAAAGACGTGGACATCGTCAACGACTTTATCGCTGCTGATGCCCCCGTCGGCAATATCACAAGATATAATTTTGATCTCCGGGCATAGTCTTTGTGCCCGGATTATTTTCCTTCATAAGTAATAATGGATTCAACATTATACTTTTTCAGCCGCTCTCTTCCATTCAGACCGGCAAGTTCCATCAAAAAGACAATCTTGACAACCTCTCCACCCAACTGCTCAACCAAATTTGCACATGCCTCAATCGTGCCTCCGGTCGCAATCAGATCATCGACCAGGACAACTTTTTGTCCCTCTTGAATCGAATCTTTGTGCAGTTCAATGGACGCACTCCCATATTCTAACTCATATTCCGCTGTAATCGTCTCACAGGGAAGTTTTCCCTTCTTACGGCACGGCACAAATGCTTTGCCCAGTGCATAGGCAATCGGAACACCAAAGATAAATCCCCTTGACTCCGTTCCCACAATCAAGTCAAACTCTACATCTTTTAATGCCTCAATCATAGAATCAATCGCCAGCTTCAATCCGTTGGCATCCTGAAGCACTGTCGTAATATCGCGAAAAATGATTCCCTCTTCCGGAAAATCCGGAATGCTCCTCACATACTGTTCTATGTTTTTCACTCGATATCCTCCTTTGTCTCTCTCACTCAAGAGAGGCCGCATAATCGTTAATGACATAGTCCATGATGGACGCTGCTCCAACAATCTCACAGCCATAAAGATATCCTTTTTCCAGCTTCTGCTGGCGAAGAATCCGAACAACACAATTCAGTGTATCCTTCTCGCCAAATACCAGTCTGGCATTGAAATAATAATCGACCGGCAAAAGACTCTCCGTCTTAAAACCAATCCCCGCCTTCGAGACATCAACAATCTCAATTGGCGCATTAATATTCTCAACTTTTACATTATCCTGTTTGAATAGAGTTGTGATCTCCAACTTCAACTCCGCAGGCCAACGCTTCTCTCTTCTCAGCTCAACCATAACGAAACCCCTTTCCATGTGTTAGGGACTCTTTCTAAATTTACTGTTCGAGGAATTCCTTTAGAATCTGATTGATCATACCCGGATCTGCCTTGCCCTGCATCGCCTTCATCGTCTGACCGACCAAAAATCCGATCGCTTTTTTCTTACCTGCCCGGTAGTCCTCAACGGACTGAGAATTTTCTGATATCACTACTTCAATCGTCTGACGCAAAGTTTCCTCGTCATTTACTGTCCCAAGTCTATTATCCGACACAAACTTCTCTACGTCAATATTTTCTTCAAAAATTTTTTCAAAAATTTCTTTGGCGACGGTTGAATTGATCTGTCCGTTTTCTGTCAGCTTTATCAGATCTGCCAGATTCTCTGGCGACATGGTAATGTCTTCCGGCTCTTTTTCCTGTTCCTTGAGCAGACGCATCGTCTCGCCCATCAGCCAGTTGGATACCTTTTTGGGATTGTGACACAAATTCGTCGTCTGTTCAAAAATATCCGCCAGTTTTTTGTTTGCCGTCAAAATCGAGATATCGTAATCCGGAATATCATATTCTTTCTTATAACGAATAGCCTTTTCTTCCTGAAACTCCGGTGCCGCCTCACGCACTCTCTGAATCCACTCCTCTTCAATCTGGACCGGTGCAAGATCCGGGTCTGGAAAATAGCGGTAATCCTGAGCATCTTCCTTGGATCTCATCGGATAAGAATACTCCTTGTTATCATCCCACCGCCTGGTCTCCTGAACAACCTTCTTTCCATCTTCTAACAGTTCGATCTGCCTTGCAGTCTCCCCCTCAATTGCTCTGGCAATGGCCTTAAATGAGTTGAGGTTTTTCATCTCTGTACGGGTTCCATACTCCGAGGCACCCACTTCGCGGACCGATAGATTGACATCTGCCCTCATAGATCCCTCATTCAGCTTACAGTCCGACGCACCCAAATACTGTATGGTGGTCCGCAGTTTTTCCAGATAGGCAATGACTTCTTTTGCGCTCCTCATATCCGGTTCAGACACAATCTCGATCAACGGAACTCCGGACCGGTTATAATCTACCAGGGAACAATCTGCCCAGTCATCATGAATCAGTTTTCCCGCATCTTCTTCCATATGAATTTCGTGAATTCCAATTTTCTTCTCTCCCTCACTCACCGGAATTGACACAAATCCATTTACACAGATCGGAAGATATAATTGAGAAATCTGATAATTTTGAGGATTGTCCGGATAAAAATAGTTTTTCCGGTCAAACTTGCAAAAGGTATTAATATCACAGTTTAGTGCAAGGCCAACCGCCATCGCATATTCAACCACTTGTTTGTTTAACACCGGAAGAGATCCCGGCATACCGGTACACACCGGACAGGTATGGGTATTCGGTGCCCCTCCGAACTCAGTCGAGCATCCGCAAAAAATCTTTGTCTTGGTGGCAAGTTCCACATGGACTTCCAACCCAATCACAGTTTCATACTGTTTGGTCATGATTCTTTTCCCCCTTTCATCACCTGCTCGTACGTATATGCCGCACGAATGATCTTTTTCTCTTGAAAACAATCTCCGATCAATTGCATTCCGATTGGCAATCCCTTCTCATCTTTTTTACATGGGAGGGCAATTCCCGGAAGCCCGGCGAGATTCACTGAAATCGTATAAATATCACCCAGATACATCTTCAACGGATCACCAAGACTTTCTCCCAGCTTTGGAGCCGTTGTCGGTGCGACCGGAGAGAGAATCGCATCATATTTGGAAAATGCTCTGTCAAATGCCTCTTTTATCAGTGCCTTGGTTCGCAGCGCTTTCAAATAATAGGCATCGTAATATCCACTGCTCAGCACAAACGATCCCAGCATAATTCTCCTCTTTACCTCAGCTCCAAATCCCTCTGATCTCGTCTTCTTGTACATATTGTGCAGTCCCTCATATTCCTCTGTCCGATATCCGTACTTGACTCCATCAAAGCGCGAAAGATTTGAACTTGCCTCTGCACAGGCGATCACGTAATACGCAGGAATTGCATATTGCACAAGGCTCAGATCGAACTCCTCCACTGTCGCTCCTTTTTGTTCCCACACATGGGCTGCCTCCAGGATCGCATCTTTTATCTGTGGATCTAATCCCTCACTCAGATAATCTCTCGGAATCCCAATCTTCATCCCCTGTACGTCCTCCACAAGTGCTGAGGTAAAGTCAGTATCATCCCTCTGGATACTTGTGCTGTCCTTTTCATCCTTGGATGCCAGAATCTCCAGGATGGTAGCACAGTCTGTCACATCCTTCGCCACCGGACCGATCTGATCCAGCGACGATCCATAGGCAATCAGGCCATAGCGCGATACGGTTCCATATGTCGGTTTGATTCCGGTCACTCCACAGAACGAACACGGTTGGCGAATGGACCCCCCTGTGTCCGATCCAAGCGCAAAAGATACTTCTTCTGCCGCCACAGCCGCACAAGAACCGCCGGAGGACCCTCCGGGAACATGATCCGGATTGTGTGGATTCCTCGTCACGCCAAAGGCGGATGTCTCCGTTGTACTCCCCATGGCAAATTCATCCATGTTGGTTTTCCCTATCACAATGGCACCGGCTCTCTCAAGATTTTTAACCGCCTCTGCCGAATAGGTCGGAATAAAATTTTCAAGCATCTTGGAGCTGCAGGTAGTCACAACTCCCTTGGTGCACAGATTATCCTTAATTGCCACCGGAACTCCGGCAAGCGGTCCATCCAGTTCTCCCTGAATCATCCGTTTATGCACTTCTTCTGCTCTCTCTAAGATCTCTTCCTTCTTTGAGACCGTCACAAAACTGTGGATCAAAGGATCCTTTTTTTCTATTTGTTCTAACGCATCGCTTACAGCGTCCATCGGTGTCAGCTCACCGGAACGTATCTTTTCCCCCAACTCTACTGCCGTCAAACTCATCCAACTCATCGTTTCTGTCCCTCCTACGCAAACGTCTTTGGCACCATATAGGATCCATCTTTTTTCTGTGGTGCGTTGGCTAACATCTCTTCTTTTGCATCCCCGTTTGTCACGATATCTTCGCGAAATACATTTTTTACCGGAAAGACATGAGACATCGGCTCAACTCCCTGTGTGTCCAGCTCATTTAACAGATCAATGTAATCCAACATACGTCCCATATCTTTTTTTGCCTGTTCCTTTTCCTCTTCTGACAACTCCAGTTTTGCCAAAATGCTGACGTAGTCAATTGTCTCATCTGATATTTCATTTGCCATGTTTTGTCCCTCTTTTCTTTCTATCTTTCTATGGTTCCAGTCGATTCAAATCTCTCGGAAACAGGGTCGCCTCCCTGACATTGTCCTCTCCCAGAAGCTTCATTGTCAATCTCTCCAGTCCAATCCCCAGACCGCCATGCGGTGGCATACCATGTTTGAATGCCATCATATATTGCTCCATTCCTTCATCTGTCATGCCCCTTTGTTCCAGCTTCTTTTCCAACATCCGATAGTCATGGATTCTCTGTCCACCGGTCGTCACCTCCAACCCCTGAAAGAGAAGATCAAAGCTCAGTGTAAATTGTTCATCTTCCGGATCATCCATCGCATAAAATGGCCTTTTCTTCGATGGATAATGTGTGACAAATACAAAATCTGCATCCCATTCCTCTTTTGCATATTGTCCGATCAAAGCTTCCTCCTCCGGTTCCAGATCATATGGATTTCGTATGGTTCGATCGTATTTTTCTGCCACCAACCGCTTTGCCTCATCAAACCGCACTTTCGGAATCTGATCCGTCTTTGGAATCCGGACTTTGAGAATCTGTAATTCCTTTTGATATTCGCTCTCAAGCAATTGCATGGTATACTGCAAAAAGCCAGTCTCCATCTCCATGATTTCTTCATAGCTTTCAATATATCCCATCTCAAAGTCGAGAGAGACATATTCATTCAAATGCCGTTTGGTGCTGTGTTTTTCTGCCCGAAAGACGGGCGCTGTCTCAAACACCCGGTCAAACACCCCGACCATCATCTGTTTATAGAACTGGGGGCTCTGCGCAAGAACCGCATGCTTGTGAAAATATTCCAATCGGAATAAGTTGGCGCCTCCTTCTGCCCCTCTTGCCCCGATTTTGGGTGAGTGAATCTCTGTAAATCCCTGAGCACACAGATAATCCCGAAATCCCCGGACAATTCCTTCCTGAAGGCGGAACTTCGCTCTCTCTCTTATATTTCTCAGAGACAATGGGCGAAGATCCAGCTTCGTCTCCAGGGAAGAATTCATCTTCCACCGATTGACCGCGATCGGCATTGCCTCCACCGGCAAAGAGAGGATGCGGATCTGCTCCAGACGAATTTCAAATCCATTCGGAGCCCGGTCTTCTGACTGTACCGTCCCCGTCACCTCAACACAGGCTTCTTCGCGAATCTCTTTTATGGCAATGTTACTCCTGCCCTCTTCGTAGACCGTCTGCACGAGTCCGTCTCTTCTTCTGAGAACAATAAATACTACCTCGCCCATATCCCGGATCCGATGAATAGCACCGTGCATCCGGATTGTCTGTCCTTCCCATTCGCCAGTGAGAATGTCCGAAAGTTCTTTTGTATCTGTCGCCATCTTTCCTGTCATATACTCCATATTCTGTCCTTCCTTTCCTCGCTGTTTCCGGGACGGAAAATCGAACAAAATAAAAAGTCCCAGAACAGCATATCTGCTAATTCTGGGACGGGAAAATCAATATCAAAATAAACCCGCGGTACCACCCGCGTTGAGACACCCCGTCGTATCTCCTCTCATTTAACAAATAACGGTGTTTACCGGACAGACCTACCTCAAATGTTCAATCTGTCAACTCCGGAATGTTCTCCTACTCACTGCTTCCACAAGATGCTCTCAGTCTGTGACATCTATCCCTGTCGTTCAGTCGCATCGATGAGTAATCGTTTCCTTCTTCGTTTATGAAAGTTATTTTAGCATAGATCCTCCGAGGATGTCAAGATAGGATTCAAAAAATCATCAGAAAATTCCACTGAACAATTTTTTGAAGAAATGTCCGATCTTAGCCCAAAATCCTCTCGCTTTATCCGGATCAATATCCATCGCAGTCAATTGATTGTAGATACTCTGTGCCTGACTCTTGACGGAACTTATATCCAGATTCAATCCACTGATTTTTTTCATCAGGGCAACCAACTGATCCACCTGCTCATCGGTCAAATCAACTTCAACTTCATCTGCTGCCGCTTTGACAATCTTTTTGATCGCACCATCATCCGTTGCTCCCTGTGAAACGACACGGTTTTTGATCAAGGCAACCAGTTCCGTCGCCTGATTCTGTCCGATCGACTCACTCAGCTGACCGGTCAACACCAACTCATTGTTGGCCACATCAATCTCTGTATCATCAATGGTACCCTCGCCTTTCATTGAGTTGTAGGCTTTCATCGCGCCTACCAGCGCAGCTGTTCCGGACACCTCTACCGGAGCGGATACCTTGACGTCGACATCGGTAAATCCTGCCGTTGCCAAAGCGTTGGTGTACATCTCAATCGTACAGTAATTGATGTTGGTTGTCGAAACCACGATGCCGCTTCCCTGTGCACCCTCACGCACAACAACCGATGAGAGAGCTTTCTCTCCAATCACACTGCTATCCAAATAACTGTCCAGATATTTATGCTCTTCTTGATTCGTCACAGTTCCCTGCTTGTAATCAGCAATCGTTACTGCCGAGAGTCCAAGTCCTGTCATCGTCTTTAATTTCTCACCGTCCGTCAGATCTGCTCCGAACGAAACATATCCCTTGACATCACTGTCGTCCGTCGAATCGGCACTGGCAACTGAGACCGGAACCAGACTCAATGCAAAGACCAACACTCCTGCCATTACTCTTTCCCATACTTTTTTCATATGAATCACCTATCCTTTCATATATCACTCTTTATAAAGACTTGATTCTCTCAAGCGCTTTTTTGGTATTTTCCGAAGAGCCAAATGCGGTCAGTCGGAAATATCCCTCACCGCTCGGTCCAAATCCCGATCCCGGTGTTCCGACCACATTCGCCTTCTCAAGCAGCAGATCAAAGAAATCCCACGATTTCATGCCATCCGGTGTCTTAAGCCAGATGTACGGTGCATTCACTCCACCATATACATCGTATCCCATATCCGACAAAGCGCCCCGGATTTCTTTTGCATTGTTCATGTAATAGGCAATCTGCTCTCTTGTCTGTGCCTTTCCCTCATCGCTGTATACAGCCTCGCCCGCTCTCTGAATAATATATGGCGCACCATTGAATTTGGTTCCATGTCTTCTCGCCCACAAACTGTTTACCGATGTCTCTCCACACATGAGTTCTTTTGGTATCACGGTAAATCCAAGTCGTGTTCCGGTAAAGCCGGCATTCTTCGAAAAACTTCTCATCTCAATGGCACATGTCTTTGCCCCATCACACTCAAAAATGCTGTGTGGGACATCTTCTTCCGATATATATGCCTCATATGCCGCATCATAGATGATAACCGCTTTGTTTTCATTTGCATAATTAACCCATTTTTGCAGATCGTCTTTTTTCAGTGCCGTTCCGGTCGGATTGTTCGGACAACAGATATAAATGATATCCGGTGCCTCTTCCGGCAAATCCGGAACAAAATCATTCTCTGCCGTACACGGCATATAGATAACATTGGACCATCTTTCCTGATCCGGGAGATAATCTCCGGTCTTACCCGCCATCGCATTGCTATCGACATAGACCGGATATACCGGATCTGTCACTGCAATTTTATTATCACATGAAAATATGTCAACAATGTTGCCGGAGTCACTCTTTGCCCCATCACTGATAAAAATCTCATCCAGTGCGATCTCTACTCCACGGCTTCGGTAATCATTTTCCACAATCGCCTTGCGCAGAAACTCATATCCGAGATCCGGTGCATAGCCGTGAAATGTCTCTGCCTTTGACATCTCATCAACGGCTTTGTGCATGGCATCAATGACTGCCGGTGCCAATGGCTGTGTGACATCTCCGATTCCAAGACTGATTACCTCTTTATCGGGATTGTTCTCTTTAAAGGATGCCACTTTTTTCCCAATTGTTGAAAAAAGATAGCTACCCGGCAATTTTAAAAAGTTTTCATTTATTTTAAACATAACTTCAAGTTCCTCCTTGTCACAAAATAAATACTCATCTATTTTACACGAAAACAATCTTTATTGCAAGTTTTTATGTAACTGCAGCAGATTACCAGAGACGGCCTCTTTATCTCCGTGCAAAAAACAAAAAAACTCCTGCCCGAACAGACAGGAGTCCGATATATCGATATTACAGGTTCACAGCACCGCTCGTGCCATTTTTAAGACCTTCATTGATAACATAGTATGCTTTTCCATCTTCCGGCTTAATGTATAACTTAGCTCTCTTAATAGCAGATGCCTTCTTTCCTTCTGCTTCCCAAGCCGCAACAACTTTTTCCATGATGTTGTTCTCTGCATACTCATTACCACCGACTTGAACGAACACCTCTGCGCTGACAGTCGCCTTTGGCTCTGCTACTGCCTTCTTCGGAGCTGCTGCCTTTTTGGTTGCTGTCTTCTTTGCAGCAGGCTTAGTAGTCTTTGCTGCTGCCACCGGTTTGGTCTCAGCTGCCTTCTTTACTGCTGTTGTCTTCTCTACTTCTTTTGATACAGTAGCTGTTTTATCTGTCTTAACTGCTGCAGTCGTCTTGGCTGCCGATGTCGCCTTAGATGTCGCTGTCTTCTCGATCTTTGCCATAATAAACCTCCACATGATTATTCTTTATCAATGAAATTTGTATAAAATTATTATACATCATTATAAAATTTTTTACAATTATAAATATTGCACAAAATATATAACTTTTTACATCTTTTTAGGGCATTTCCACCAAAAACCTCTTTACTTTTCTCCTAAAATCCCTTAATATAGTATATAGAAAAATATTAGGGATATACTATATGTATAACTGGAAAGGATGGAAGCGGATGAAACGTTTTTTTAAATTTCTTCTCGGTCTGGCTGTAGTTGCGGCAGCGATTACTGGATTCTTATATTTTTTAAAAAATATTCTGATGAAAGATTACCTGGAAGATTTTGACGACGATGATTTTGACAACGATTTATATGATGACGAGCGAGACTATGTAACTCTCACTCCGGATTCCTCAACCGAGGAGAAAAACCCGGATTCTGATGAGTCAGCAGCCTCTAATGAAGAATCCTCGCAGACGGAAGAATTGATTCCGGATGACGAATTAGTTCCTGCCGATGACGAAGAGGAATGATGACAGTAGACTTTATTTATGAACTTTAAAAGGGAACGAGTCAGATTTTTGTCTCGTTCCCTTTTTGTTCCGAAATTATCCAGTATTTATAAATGCTTTTTTACTAACGTGATAACCTCTTAGTCATGCTGTACAAATGCTCATCAATATCCTTTGTCATGGCAAGCGCCTGATCGATATCATAGTCCGTAAAACCACCATCACGGTAAGCCACAACACGGTTCGTCTTTCCCTCAAGCAAAAGATCAACCGCTTGCGCTCCCATCGCAGATGCATAGACACGATCCCGACATGTCGGATTTCCTCCTCGCTGGATATGACCGATGACTGTGGCACGCGTCTCAATTCCGGTAGCTGCTTCGATTCGCTTTGCCATCTCATGAGAATTTCCAATTCCTTCTGCATTTACAATGATATGATGTTTCTTGCCGATGCGACGCTTGGACAGAATCTTCTGAATGATCTCGTCTTCTGCATTCTCATCTTTTCGCTCCGGCACTAACACATATTCTGATCCATTTGAAATACCACACCACAGTGCAATGTGGCCTGCGGTTCTTCCCATCACTTCAATGATACTGCATCGCTCATGTGATGCGGATGTATCTCGTACTTTATCAATGGCTTCCATCGCGGTGTTGCAGGCAGTATCAAATCCAATCGTATACTCTGTACAAGCAATGTCCAGATCAATCGTTCCCGGAATTCCGATTGTGTTGATTCCATTGTCGGAGAGTTTTTGCGCTCCCCGGAAAGATCCATCTCCACCAATCACGACAATTCCATCAATCCCATGCTTGCGGCACACATCTGCTGCCTGCCTCTGACCTTCCGGCGTCATCATTCTTTTACAGCGGGATGTAAATAATATCGTGCCACCTCTCTGTACAATATCCGTCACGCTCATGGTTCCCATCTCCATGATATCCTCTTCCAACAATCCGGCATATCCCCGGTTGATTCCTTTTACCTTCAGGCCACTGGAGATTCCCGCACGGACAACCGCACGAATCGCTGCATTCATTCCCGGTGCATCCCCACCACTTGTCAAAACACCTATTGTCTCTATTTTTTTACCCATTTCAAATTCCTCCATTGTACTATCCGTCTACATCAGACAAGCTTACTCGCACAATCAACATTGTACTATGCCTGTCATTTTTTTTCAACTATCTTTTCTACAACTTTTACGTTATTTTCTCCAAATTGCTGATATAGTTTTTTCAACAATGCCGGCTCCACACGTGTGGAATGACTCCCCGGCAAATGTTTCATCGCTTTATTCTCTGACAGATATATATTGACTGCATCGTTGCCGTCAAACGCATCCAAAATTGTGTAGAGCATCTCTTCTTTGACCTCATATTCTTCCCGGTTTTTCATCTGGATCCAGAGAATTTTTTTTGCCTGATCGAACGGAATGATGGCGGATGCGATCACTTTTGCCGGCTTATTCTCTTCGACGGTCGCACTTCCCCTCACAAATATTTTCTGATCCACTTCCATAAGAGACCGGTACTTTTCATAATCTCTCGGAAATACAATCACTTCTACCGTACCATACAGATCTTCTACCGTAAGAAATGCCATGAGATTTCCGGTCTTGGTAGATTTGACTGTCTTATCCAGAATCATGCCGCCAATGGTCACTCTCTCCCGGTCTGTGACATTCGGAAAGATTTCTTCATCTGCCGGAATAAAATCAATGGATCTGTGTGTTATGTTCTCCCCCAGAAGATTCCGGTACTCATCCAGAGGATGTCCGCTCAGATAAATACTAAGCACTTCTTTTTCACCGGCCAGAATGTCTTCCTTTTCAAATTCACCCACATCCGGCATCGATATATCGAGTTCTTCTCTCTCCTCTGATGAGACAAAATCAAACAGGGACATCTGTCCGGTCAGATAAGTCTTTTTCTCCTGGTTGACTCCCTCCATGACACTGAGATAGACACACATTTTTTGCTTTCTTGTTCCCGGAAGGCAATCCAGCGCTCCTGCCTTGATAAAGCTTTCAAGTGTTCTCTTATTAATGGATTTTCCGGACATCCGGGTACAAAAGTCTTTTAACGAGCGAAATTTTCCACCGGTCTCCCTCTCTGCCACGATTTCCTGAATGACCGGTTTTCCCACTCCCTTAATCGCGGCAAGGCTGTACCGGATGTTCCCTTCATCCGGAGTAAACCGGGCATCACCCTGATTCACATCGGGCGGCAGTATCTCGATCCCCATCTGCCGGCAGTTCATAATATACTCTGTTATCTTGCTTGAATTTTCAATAAAAGAGGTCATGAGCGCTGCCATAAATTGAACCGGATAGTGACATTTCAGATAGGCGGTCTGATACGATATAACGGCATATGCCGCAGCGTGGGATTTATTAAATGCATACTTTGCAAAATCTGTCATCTCATCATAGATCTTTCTGGCAACTTCTTCCGGGATCCCTCTCTTGATGCAGCCATCAACTCCCTCAGCTTTATTTCCATAGATAAAGTTATTCTTTTCCTTTTCCATGACAGAAGCTTTTTTCTTTGACATGGCACGACGCACCAGATCGCTTCGCCCATAACTGTATCCGGCCAGATCTCTCACAATCTGCATTACCTGTTCCTGATATACGATACAGCCATATGTCGGAGCAAGAATCGGCTCCAGCTCCGGACAGTCATAGTGTATCTGTCCCTGATGTTTTTTCCCCTCGACATATTTCGGAATAAAATCCATCGGTCCCGGTCGATACAGAGAAATTCCCGCAATGATATCTTCCATATTTTGAGGCTTTAAATCCTTCATGAAATTTCTCATCCCGGCACTCTCCAGCTGAAACACGCCCTCTGTCTTTCCCTGTCCAATCATTTCATATACTTGGGGATCTTCGTAGTCAATCGTCCGGATATCCAACTGTCCGTCAATGGCATCTTTGATTACGGTGAGTGTCCGAAGTCCCAGAAAGTCCATCTTCAGCAGCCCCAGTTCTTCCAATGTCACCATCGTATACTGCGTTGTGATATTGCCATCCGATGCCCGCGAGAGCGGTACGAACTCATCCACTTCTCTCGGACTGATGACAACTCCCGCAGCATGTACCGAAGTGTGCCGGGGCAGTCCCTCCAGTCTCATGGACATATCGATCAACTGGCGAACCTGATCATCTGTCTCATACAGATTGCGCAGCTCCGGATTTATTCGTAATGCTTTGGGAATCGTGATCTCATGTTCCATCGGAATGGCCTTTGCCACAGAATCCACAAAGGCATAGGGATAGTCCAGCACCCGTCCCACATCACGGATTACCATTCTGGCTGCCATCGTACCAAAGGTAACAATCTGTACTACCTGTTTTTTACCGTATTTCTCAGTGACATAATCAATCACTTCCTGTCGACGCTCATAGCAGAAATCCACGTCAATATCCGGCATCGTCACCCTCTCCGGATTCAGGAATCTCTCGAACAGAAGATTGTATCGAATCGGATCAATGATATCGGTTATATTCAACGAGTACGCAACCAGACTTCCGGCTGCCGATCCGCGCCCGGGTCCGACCGGAATTCCCTGATCTTTTGCATACTTGATAAAATCCCAGACAATCAGGAAATAATCAACGAATCCCATTGATACAATGGTTTCCAGCTCATATTCCAGACGATCCTGCAACTGTTCGGCCCGCTGTTTTCCATATCGTTCTACCAGACCTGTCTGACACAGTTCCCGCAGATAGCTCTCAGATGTATAACCGGATGGAACATCAAAATGCGGCAATTTGTATTTTCCAAATTCAATTTCGACATGGCAGCGCTCTGCAATTTTATGTGTATTCTCAATTGCCTCCAGTGCATAGGGAAATACTTCTTCCATTTCCTCTTGGGATTTGAGATAATATTGTCCTCCCTCATAGCGCATGCGGTTTTCATCGGATACTTTTTTTCCGGTCTGGATGCACAAGAGTATATCATGTGCCTGTGCATCTGTATCATAAATATAGTGCACATCATTTGTGACCAAAAGCTCCATATCGAGTTCCCGGCTCATCCTCATTAAACCCTGATTCACCGTCTGCTGCTGTGGTATCCCATGGTCTTGCATTTCGAGAAAAAAATTCCCCTTCCCAAAGATATCTTCTAATTCCTTTGCCGCCGCCTTTGCCTCGTCATAAAATCCTCTCTTTAAAAAAGAGGGAACGATCCCTGCCAGACAGGCACTCAGCGCAATGATCCCCTCATGGAATTCACGCAGAACCTCATAGTCCACGCGCGGTTTATAATAAAACCCCTCTGTAAAGCCACGCGATACAATTTTCATCAAATTGGCGTATCCCCTGTTATTCTCCGCCAACAGTACCAGGTGGTGATAGCGACTCTCATTTTCGCTGCCGGGCTCTCTGTCAAATCGGGACCCCGGTGCCACGTACACCTCACATCCTATGATGGGATTGATTCC
>ONNE01000050.1 GCA_900319095.1 uncultured Eubacteriales bacterium
AAGCCGACCAAAAAGCCGATTGTGATAAAGGCAAGTGCGTACAATCCGATGACAGACCCATATCCCATGTCCAGAATCAGTCCGCACAGCAGACCGACCAGTATACCGGATGTACGTCCTCGAAGATAGGCATAGCTGACCGTCACAACTAACAAAAAGTTTGGCACGACATCTGCCAATGCAAGTTTTTGGAACACGGTTGTCTGCAATAATACGGCAACCAGAATGACCAAAATAGACGCCACTTTTTTTCGAATCATTTTGTTATCTCTCCAAGTTCAGAAGAATCTTTTAACTGTGTTATCACAAGGACATTCTCTAACTGATCAAAATTCACAATCGGGATCAGGTGTGCCGTCTGTGTCAATCCCGACGGATCCTGTGACACATCTTTGATTTCACCGATTGATAATCCCTGCAAAAATTTATCACTAATATGAGAAGTGACAATCTCATCTCCCTCTTTAACCGAAGCAGAATTACTGATCATTGTCACATCGATGTACCCTTTATAAATGCTCTCCATATTTCCCCTGACGATGCATGTCTCTCCGCTCTGTTCAAACATCGCACTCACACTGCTCTTGTCATCTATGATGGCACGGACCTTGGCATAGTGTTTGCCCACCTCGGAGACAATGCCGACCAATCCATTGCCGGCTATGACATTCATATCGACGCCAATGCCATCTTCGGTCCCTTTGTCGATATAAAAAACATGGAACCAGTTGTTGCCGTCACGACTGATCACTTTTGCAGCCACTTTTGGATAGTCCGGATATTTTTTGTCTAACTGATAGAGTTTTCGGTAATTTTCAAGCTCGCTGTTCTCACCGGTAAGAATTTTGTTTGCGGCCCCCAGCTGATCCACTTCTTCTTTCAGCCGGGCATTTTCTTCGAGCAGCTTTTTCTTGGACGTGAACAGCTTCACTTTGTCTGTAATGGTATTCCCGACGGTATTGATTCCTTTTTGCATCGGAGAAATCACTGTGCCAACCGATGTCTTGACAACTGTAAAATGACTTGAAAATTTAAAAGACAAAACGACTAGCAGCACGCAGAGAATTACCAGGGAAAGATATAGGATTTTGGGATGGATCCAAGTCTTTTTTCTGCGTTTTTTCATGATCAAGCCTCCTTACAGAGTAAGTTTTGCAAGTGCCGGATCTTCGATAATTGCACCGAGTCCCATAATCACGGTACTCTCCGGATCCTCACAGAGATTTACTTTCAGCCCCAAATGATCATATACAAAATTTCCGAGATTTTTGATCCGGCTGGAACCACCGGTCAGATACACACCACCTTTGTAGATGTCGGAAGAGATCTCCGGTGGCGTGCGCTCCAAAATGATTTTAATGGAGTCCACAATCTGCTGAAACAATTCATGTAAGGCATCATAGATATCTTTTCCGGTAATTGTGATCTCGCCCGGAAGTCCGGTGACCAGATTGCGTCCGCATATATCGATCGTCTCTTCTGTCTCATAGGCGGAGCCGATGGTCTGCTTGATCAGTTCAGCAGTTTTTTCACCGACAACAAAATTCTTGTCTTTTCGTATCTTGTTGATGATGGCCTCATCAAATTTATTGCCACCCACCGGAATCAGACGGCTAAGGACGATTCCACCCAGTGAAAGGGCAGAAATCTCGGTTGTGTTAGCTCCGATGTCCACAACCAGCGTTCCGGTTGATTTTGTGATATCCAGATCCATTCCCAGAGCATCGGCGATCGGTTTTTCCACCACATGTATCTTCTTTGGCTTTAAATTTGTATTCGAGATCAATTCAAAGTAGGCACGCTTCTCTACTTCGGTGATATCGGTCGGCACCGCAATATAATAATCGGCTCCCTTTAATTTTCTTTTTCCGTCCAATTGATCAAAGAAACAATCAATCATCGCCTGCATATTGCCAATGTCAGCGATCACGCCATTTTTTACCGGATAGGATACGGCAATGTTGGCAGGTGCTTTTTCATACATCTCATAGGCCTCATTCCCAACAGCAAACGTATGAGTTTTGTTATAGATCGCAATCACGCTCTTCTCGTGGAGAATGACTCCCTCTCCGTTTTTATAAAATTTTATGGAACTTGTACCAAAATCAATTCCAATCGCTTTACCTAACATATCTAAATTCCCTCCATTTGTGAATATCATTTCACATAGCCCCACTCACGAAGGCTTATATATTGATTATCTCCAATAATCAGATGATCCATTAATGGTATGCCAATGAGATTCGATGACTGACACAGCATGGCGGTCACATCGAGATCTTCCTGACTGGGTTGAGGATCACCGCTTGGATGATTGTGCAAAATCACATATTGGGCAGCGTCATATTGCAGCGCCAGACGAAGCAGCTCCCTTGGACTGATCAAAGATGATTTGATCGTTCCCTTGAACACAACCTGCGTGTGCAATAAGTGACCGGATGCATCCATAAAAGCAGCATACAGATGTTCCGTCTCAAGATTGCGCATCTCATCCATGAAATAAGAAGCCACATCCTCCGGGGACTGCAATCGGTCCCGGTCGGCTTTTGTCACGCGCGAAAGCCTTTTGGACAATTCCAGCAGGCACATCAGTTGTACGGTCTTGACCGTTCCCATCCCCTTCACTTCCAGCAGCTGATGCATACTCAGATGATGAAGACCCATCAGTCCCTCATAGACCGGATGTGTCTGAAGCAATTCTCTGGCCAGCATAAGGCTTGTCTTACCTTTGGTTCCCGTTTTGAGAATCACTGCTAAAAGTTCTGCGTCCGACAGAGAGGACGCTCCCTTGCGGATGCACTTTTCATAAGGTTTTTCGGTTACCGGCAGCTGTTTCATTGTATAATTTTTTCCATTCATTGAAAATATTGCCAATCGATTAAAAACCAAACATAGTTATTTTATCACATTTTATGAAAAAAGTATACCTTTTGCACAAAAAAAATTAGGACACCGTTCATGATTTTTCGCATTCATTTACGGTAATTCGACAAATCCCTCATCCAGCATATTTTGCAATGTTTTTAGTATACCCAGTTTGCCGTGCTGCCATGTAATGCCACCCTGAAAAAATACACTGTAAGGCGGTTCGATCGGTGCATCGGCACTGAGCTCAATGGAAGAACCCTGAACAAATGTCCCGGCTGCCATAATGACATCACAGTGATATCCCGGCATCGGATAGGGTTCTGGCACAACATAAGAATCAATCGGTGATGTTTTTTGGATGCCCTGGCAGAAGGCGATGACCCGCTCCGGGCTTTCGAAGGCAATTGCCTGAATGATGTCATAGCGCTCTTCGGTTCCGTCCGGACTTGCCAAAAATCCGAGCCGCTCATATAGGTTGGCGGCAAAAATGGAAGATTTTAGTGCGCTCGCAACTACCGTCGGAGCCAAAAACAGTCCCTGATAAAACAATGAATTTACAGAGAGTGAGGCGCCCACTTCATTTCCGAGTCCGGGAGCAGTCAGGCGATAGGCGGCAAGTTCGACAAGATCTTTTTTTCCCACCAGATAACCGCCCATGGGTGCCAGTCCTCCACCGGGATTTTTGATGAGTGATCCAACACAAAGATCCGCACCCACATCGGTGGGTTCGATGGTCTGTACAAATTCTCCATAGCAGTTATCTACCATACAGATGATATCCGGTTTGATCTCTTTTATAAAACGGATCAGTTCACCGATCTGTTCAACGGATAATGTCTTTCTCAGGGCATATCCCTTGGAGCGCTGGATGGTGACCAGTCTGGTGTTTGCGTTGATCGCTGCACGTATTCCGTCATAGTCAAAGGTGCTGTCCTCCAGCAGATCGACCTGGCGGTAAGTGATTCCGAATTCACGGAGAGAACCTCTGGTGTGTGTTCCCTCGATTCCAATGATGCCCTCGAGGGTGTCATATGGTTTGCCGACCGGAGATAACAGCTCATCTCCCGGTCGGAGAATCGATGATAATGCAATGGTCAATGCATGGGTCCCACAGGTGATCTGTGAGCGGACCAGTGCGGATTCCGCATGAAAAATATCCGCATACACCTGCTCCAGGGTATCTCGTCCGGTATCATGATATCCATAACCGGTCGATCCCATGAGGTGGCTTTCGCTGACACGGTTTTTTTGAAATGCCTCAATGACTTTTAGCTGGTTGTATTCCGCCACCTCATCAATGTCTTTAAAACGCGGATACAAAGTGTCTTCTACTTCTCTTCCGAGTGCGAATACTTCCTCGGAAATTCCAAACTTTTTGTACAGGGGCAATAACTTATCTCTCACGGTAAAACTCCTCTCTTTCCTGCCTCTTCGATGATGGCATTTACCAATTCTTCGGTTGAAGAATAATGATCTTTGTCAAAAAAAGAAACTTCTTTTTCTCTCTTGAACCAAGTCATCTGCCGCTTGGCAAAATGTCTTGTGTCACGCTTTAACTGATAAATAGCTTCCTCCATGGTAATCTCACCGTCAAGCGCGGCTGCGATTTCTTTGTATCCCAGTCCCTGCATCGACACAAGATCCCGATGATATCCTCTGTTCATAAGCGTCTGTACCTCGTTTATCAGCCCCAGAGAGACCATGGAGTCCACCCTTTTGTTGATCCGTTCATACAGGACGCTTCGGTTCATTGTCAGAACGGCATACAAAAAAGAGTACGGGGACTCTTTTTTTCTCTGCTCTTCATTGTGGCTGGACATTGTCTCACCGGTTTCGTGGTAGTATTCGAGCGCGCGTATCACCCGTTTGATATTATTTTTGTGTATGCAATCAGCGGAGACCGGATCAACCTCCTTTAGTCTCGCAAAAAGCTCATCGGGGCCATCTTTTGCGGCAATATCTTCCAATTCTCTGCGATAGGAAAAATCGGTCAGGTGATCAGTAAAAGCAATATCGTACAGCACCGCCTGAATATAAAATCCGGTTCCCCCGACCAAAATAGGCAATTTCCCCCGCGAATAAATCTCACTTAAATATTCTTTTACTTTTTTTTGAAAAAGGTAGACGTTGAATTCTTCATCGGGATCGAACTCGTCAATCATATAGTGGGGAATCCCCTGGGTCTGATCGGGACGAATTTTAGCCGTCCCAATATCCATCTGGCGATAGACCTGCATGGAGTCGGCAGAGATTATTTCGCCACAACATTGCTTTGCCAGTTGAAGGGAAGTCTCCGTCTTGCCAACTCCGGTTGGACCTGTCAGAATTAAAATCGGTGGCTTCAAATAAACTCCCTCCCTTATAAAATTCGCTTGAATTTTTTGTCAAATTCATATTGGCTCATGGCGATGGTCGTCGGTCTTCCGTGTGGACAGTGATAGGGTTGTTCTGCCATAAGCATCTGGGAAATCAGGGCATCTGCCTCTTCCATTGACATCGTGTGATTGCCCTTGACTGCCGCCTTACATGCCATGGTGGCACAGTGATCTAACACACCCTCGGGAGCATTTCCCGGATTTTCGTCCATGAGGCTGTCTAACATCTCTAAGAATAATTCTTTGGAGGCCAGATTCAAAAAATTTGCCGGGACACCGGTGATGAGATATTCCTTATCGCCAAATGACTCCAATTGAAAGCCCAATTGGACAAAAACGTCTTTGTATTCTTCCAGGATAGTGATTTCTTTTCCGGATAGAGTCACCACGATCGGAGCAATCAGATTCTGTGTCATTGCCTGATTTGAGCGGAGTTGTCTCATCAATTTTTCATAGAGAACTTTTTCGTGTGCCGCGTGCTGATCAATGATCAGAAGTTCTTCGTGGTATTCTACAAGCCAATAGGTGCCAAAGACCTGTCCGATAATTCGGTATTGTGGTTTGTCACCGACCACCATCTCGTCCTTCAACAAATTCATCTGAGTGAATGATTTAGAAGGAGAAGGAGGCGCTTCCTTGATCAGTGTGGATGTCTGGGGAACCGCCCAAGGATTCTCCTGTTTTTTTTCGAAATTTTTTTCAAACGGTTCCGGTGACTTTTCGGATAGAACAGACCGGAAAAAATCTGTCTCGCTTTTTTTTTCGGACGATTTTTCAACGCTCACTTCCGGAATCAGAGTAATTTCTTTTAGTGCCCGGTAGATGGCATGATAAAATAAATCGTATACTTCTTCCCGGTTTGTAAAGCGAATTTCCATTTTTGTCGGATGTACATTGACATCAATGAAACGGCTGTCGATAGATAACATCAGACAGGTAAAAGGATGACGATGATTCATCAGAAATTCTTTGTAGGCATTTTCGATGGCACTTGTCAGAATCGTACTCTTAATATATCTTCCATTGACAAAATAATTCATAAATGTTCGATTGCTGCGGGATAATTCCGGCTTGCCGATAAAACCGAACAGATGCATTGTCTCAGAGCGTGCCTCAATAGGAATGAGGCATTTGGTTATATCCGGTCCATAATGATAGAAAATATTGGTCTTTCGTTTGCCATCTCCACTGGTCTGTAATTTGGTTTTGCCATCGGAAATAAAATGAAATCGAATCTCTGCGTGAGAAAGAGAATATCGAAGGATGAGATCCTGAATATAGTTTCCTTCTGTCGTTTTACTTTTTAAAAATTTATGTCTGGCCGGTGTGTTAAAAAAAAGATTTCGCATGATA
>ONNE01000166.1 GCA_900319095.1 uncultured Eubacteriales bacterium
AGCTGAACAAATGAAACAAGATAATCATCAGGTCATAGATGGTTACAGATCTAATGGAGAACAGATTACCCTAATCACAGAAAACTATGATAATTCGATAAGGGAAGTTTTTGATTAACAAATTCAAGTTTGTCGGAATGATGTGATAGTTAGTAATGTTGGAGATTAATCTAAAAAATTAAAAAATTTTTATCCCATACTTGACACAAGCAGGCTGGCCGAAGGGGTGGGCGGTGTTCCGTCTGGCAAAGGAAGTGTGGAACGAAACCGAACCGGAGCTGACAGAGAAGGATAAGTATCAAAATACGATTTTCTTCCCTATCGGGGAACCGAACAAATCTTATGCACAGTATTTTGTTGGTCAAAGCTATCTTGCTCCGCTTTCTACGGAGCAGGTGACCATGTTCAATGTGACATTTGAGCCGGGATGCAGAAACAACTGGCATACACATCGTGCGGTAAGTGGCGGCGGTCAGATGCTGATTTGTGTCGGAGGTCGTGGCTACTATCAGGAATGGGGCAAGGATCCGGTTCTAATGACACCGGGAACTGTTATTAATATCCCGGCGAATGTCAAGCATTGGCATGGCGCAGCACCGGATTCATGGTTCTCTCATATTGCGGTTGAGGTGCCAGGCGAGAGTGGAAGCAGTGAATGGCATGAACCGGTATCTGATGAAGACTACGTTAAATTAAAATAAATGGAGGAATGGTTCTATATTAACTTATTTCAAATGCCTGTCTTATTTGCTGCAAAAATCTTTCTGCAATGGGAGAAAATCTGATCAGGCAGGCGGAGAAAGAGATAGCTATTAAAATTTAATTAATAAGGAGGCGGCATAAAATAATGAAAACAGAGGAATTAAAACTGGTAACGGAGTGGGATAAGACGTTCCCAAAGAGCGACAAGGTGGAACACAGCAAGGTAACGTTCATAAATCATTTTGGAATTACACTTGCTGCTGATATGTATGTACCAAAGAATGCAGAGGCGAGGATGCCTGCTATAGCGGTGTCCGGTCCTTTTGGAGCATGTAAGGAACAGGCATCAGGACTTTATGCTCAGACTATGGCGGAGCGGGGATTTCTTACAGTTGCATTTGACCCTTCGTTCACAGGTGAATCAGGAGGATTTCCACGTGCCATGCATTCGCCGGATATCAATGTGGAAGACTTTCAGGCGGCTGTGGATTTTCTCTCTGTTCAGGATAATGTTGATCCTGAACGCATAGGAATTATCGGTATCTGTGGATGGGGCGGTATGGCATTGCAGACTGCTTGTGTAGACACAAGAATCAAAGCGACAGTTACATCTACCATGTATGATATGTCCCGGATTGCAGGAAACGGATATTTTGATGCGTCTGACAATAAGGAAGCAAGAAAGGAAGCAAGAGAAGCGATTAATAGACAGCGCACCGAGGATTACAGAAGCGACACTTATGCTAGAGCCGGTGGTGTGGTAGATCCCCTTCCGGAAGATGCCCCATTTTTTGTAAAGGATTATTATGATTACTATAAGACAGATAGAGGATATCATGCCCGTTCGCTGAATTCTAATGAAGGCTGGACAGTGCAGGCAGGAACATCCCTTGCAAATACAAGACTGTTTGCTTATGCAGGAGAGATTGACAGTGCGGTACTGATGATCCACGGAGAAAAAGCGCATTCATGTTATATGAGCCAGGATGCTTTCAAGCTTCTGAAGGGAGATAACAAGGAACTTCTCATCATTCCGGATGCTGTTCATACAGATCTTTATGATGGTGGTGGGAAAGATGCAATTCCCTTTGACAAGATGGAGGATTTCTTCAAAGAGAATCTTAAGTAAAATTATAATGCGGAAGGTTGTTCATATTGAAGAATAATACAGTTTCTTATGCAGCAACAAAAGTTGATGTGAATATAGGCGGAAAGAATTGAGGCCATAGCGGCATATACCACTATGGAGCTTCAGCCGGATCTGTGACAACTTCATCATTTATTCACTCAATTTAGAGGAAGCGAGAAAATCTTCATAGGTTTTCTCGTTTCCTTTTTTGATAACAGCATAGAAGCTGACTGTGGCTTCGGGATCTGTTATGGGAATATTGATACGGCTGGAATTTGACCGATTGTTAATAGCGTTAGTTACATTCGTGACAAAAGAGGCGATTGTTGAAGCGCCAATCAACTCTTCTAACACGTTCATTTCGTTTTGGACAAGTATATGGGAGTCTGGGAGATTTTCTCTTACCATTGAGTCCCAGATACCCACACCGGAATACATAAGGAAACTGTGCCCATTCATTTCCTTAAAGGTTATGGACTTGTTGCCGGCCAGTGGATGGTTGGACTGTACTGCAATATGGAGATGCTCATCGAGACAGTGAATGCTGACATGATCATCATCTGTCAAGGGATGATCTAAGAAAATGATCTGATATATATTTTTGTCAAGACCGTCTAACAGCTCCTGTTCATTCTTTGTTTCTGAAGAAATGGTCATATTAGGATACAGCCTTGAAATAACGGGAGAATAATGGAATATTGGTCCGGGAGCTACAGAACCGAGACTGATGGTATGCTTGCTTCGGTCATAGCTTTGAATCGCCTGAACCATTATGCGTTCGTCCTCTAATATACGGTTTGCATACTCAACCGCAAGTCGTCCGTTGTCATTAAGTAAAAGGCGGTTTCTGCTTCTGTCAAACAAACTGACATTAAGATCCGCCTCGAGTTTCTGCATGGAGCGAGTTATGGAAGGCTGGGAAATGTGAAGTTCCTCTGCGGCCTTTGACAGCGTTCCGGCTTTTGCAACTGCGGCCAGCTGTTCTAAAATGTATATCTCTATCATGGTTTTTCTCCTGATCTTCATTCCTATTATTATATATTCGAATTCGATATGTATATCATACCACAGGATCATTTACTATACAATTAATGAATACTGATAATGGAATATTGGTATTGTACATTTAATTAAATATAAGGTAATGTATATTGTAAGATTGAAACGGTAATTCCGTTTATGACTAATCTGTGGGGATATAGATTTGGAGGCAATTGCAAACTCCACGATACTGACTGGCGGGTGCTGTAAAAAGTTCGATGCAGAGGAGATTTTAGAGATATTAAAGGAATGCAGTAGGTAAATATTTTTTGTGTCTGGAAAAAGGAAAGGTGGTAGACTTATGAAATTTTCAAAAAAAGGATTCTCTGGTGTTATTTCAAGTATGGCAGTTTTGCTGGTTCTTACCGGGATTTTTACATGGAATCATACCTCTGTGACTGCGAAGGCAGCACAGAAAAAAACTGTGATCGTGTATTTTAGTGCTACGGGAACAACGGAGAGCGTGGCAAAGAGGGTGCAGAAAGAGACAAAAGGAAAATTGATCAAGATCCAGGCAACGGATTCATACTCTGAGGATGATCTGGACTGGACAAGTGATGACAGCAGGGTAGTAAAGGAACATGAAAGTGCGGATTCTCCGGCAAAAAGTAGTGTGAGGCCAGAAATCAAGAATTTGAATGCAATTAAAAAGGCTGTCAAAAAGGCAGATATTGTGTATATAGCTTATCCGATCTGGTGGGGAGAAGCACCACACATTGTATACAATCTAGTGGAAAATGTCAGTCTGAAGGGAAAGACGGTCATCCCATTCTGTACCTCCATGAGTAGCGGACTAGGAAAAAGTGATAAAAATCTAAAAGGAAACGCTATCATTTCATCAAAGACAAAATGGCTGAAAGGGAAGAATTTTTTTGAAGTTCCTTCCCAGAAAAAGGTAAGTAAGTGGATCAAATCATTAAAACTGACATCAAAAAAATAATAAAAAGGAAAGAGAGGAATTTAATATGGAAATGATTACATTGAACACAGGAGCTAAAATGCCTTTGGAGGGGTTTGGAGTATTTCAGATTCCGGATGCGGCAGAATGTGAAAGGGTAGTCTATGATGCAATCAAAACGGGATACCGTCTGCTTGACACGGCGGCTGCATATATGAATGAGGAGGCGCTCGGAAAAGCTGTGAGGCATGCCATTGATGACGGACTGGTGACCAGAGATGAACTGTTCATTACCACAAAGGTCTGGGTGCAGGATCAGAAGAATGAGGAAACTGCTTACGAGGCTGTGAAGATCTCCCTTGCGAAGCTGGATCTTGAATATGTGGATCTTGTTCTTCTTCATCAGGCTCTCGGAGATTATTTTGCTGCTTACAGAGGCATCACTAAGGCTTACAAGGAAGGACTTGCAAAGGCAGTAGGTGTTTCAAACTTTTATCCGTTTGTACTTGCCAATTTTTGTGACAATGTCGAAGTGATTCCAGCGGTCAATCAGGTGGAGCTTCATCCGTTCTTTGCACAGGAAGATGCCATTGCGCTGATGAAGGAATACGGCATTGTTCCGCAGGCATGGGGACCTCTTGCAGAGGGCAAGCACGGTATCTTTACGGATCCGGAACTGACTGCAATCGGCAAGAAATATGGAAAGAGTGCGGCACAGGTGGTACTCCGCTGGAACACGCAGCGTGGTGTTTCTGTTCTTCCTAAGTCCACACATGTGGAGCGCATGGAACAGAATATCTCTATCTGGGACTTTGAACTGACGGAAGACGAAATGAAGAAGATTGGTGAAAAGAATCTCGGACACAGTGAGATCATTAATCACTTTGATCCACAGCTTGTGAAAGCCCTGAACGGTATGAACATACACGAATAGTCAGTCGGGAGAAAGCAGTAAACCGGAGCCGCATCCGTTTCGCTTTAAGCCTGCGGCAGCAGTCGTCTCAGCGAGAAGGGCGGGAACGACATCGGCACTTGACCAGATCAATAAATATTTCCTGAGATGGTCACAGATAAGGAGAACATGGACTGAATCTGATCAAATATCAAACAGGGTAGTTTAAGGAGGGATAGAGGATGCAGGAAATAAGAGTGGATATGAGAAAAAGAAGTACAGAGGAAATAGAAATTTATGCAAAGCATGAGGAACTCGTTTTCCGACTGAACCATACAATGCCAAGAACAGAGGAATATCAGGAGATTTTAAAGGAGCTTTTTGAAGGACGAATGGGAGAAGGCTCTTTTTTACGGGCTCCGCTTACCGGGGCAGCATTTGACAAAATGACTATAGGGAACAGGGTGTTTATCAACAGCAATCTGTTAGCAATGGCAAGGGGCGGCATCACGATAGAGGATGACGTACAGATTGCAGCGAATGTCCAGCTTCTTTCCAATAACCATGATCCGTATGACAGACAGATTTTGCTCTGTAAGCCAATCTTAATTAAGCAGGGGGCATGGATTGGTGCCGGAGCCTCCATTATGGCAGGTGTGACGATTGGCAGATATGCGATTGTCGGAGCCTCATCCGTCGTGACTCATGATGTCGGAGATTACGAGGTCGTTGTCGGGAGTCCTGCAAAGTGTATCAAGGTACTGGATGCGAACAGGTTTCCATCAGAAGAATAGCCTTCCTGTATGATGAAATACTCAAGGAAAATAAACTTTTCTGCCTTTTCAAGTTCCTCCAGCATGACAGGAAAGGCATCTTCACCC
>ONNE01000017.1 GCA_900319095.1 uncultured Eubacteriales bacterium
AAGCGCGTCCGTTTACCAACGAGGAAAAACAGATTCACGGATGCCCTGCCCTGCACCACAGAGTATTCACCAATGGCATCAACTATATTCGGCTCGCTTTTGATGTCTGGGATTTGCGTGAGTACACACCTTACTTAAGTTTTCTCACGGAGTTGATTGGTTTTATGGATACCGATCGTCATGACAAACTGGAACTCAGCAATGAAATTCTTCTGCATGCGGGGGGATATTCCATCAGTGCCGATGTTTATTCCGACCGGAAGACCAGGGAGAGTAAGATGAACATTGAAGTGGCGGCAAAGGTGCTGTA
This sequence comes from uncultured Eubacteriales bacterium, assembly GCA_900319095.1. Classification (GTDB taxonomy): domain Bacteria; phylum Bacillota; class Clostridia; order Lachnospirales; family Lachnospiraceae; genus Eubacterium_F. The sequence continues at coordinate 311 of ONNE01000017.1, forward strand.
TTCAGAGACCGGATATGTTCTTGACCTGATCCGGGAGATTCTTCTTACGACACACCTGAATGATGAGAAGAGGCTTCGGGAGATCATTCGGGAAATCCGTTCGGATAAACAGACATCCATGGTTGCTGCCGGCCACAGTACAGCTGCGTTTCGCGGACTGTCCTATATATCAGACAGACATCGTTATGTTGAGCAGACGAAAGGTATCGACTATTATGAATTCATCTGCTATCTGGATGATCATTTTGAGGAGTGCAAAGAAGATCTGGTCCGGATTCTGTCAACACTTGCAAGAGAAATTTTTGTGGAGGACAGACTGCTCATCAGTGTCACGTCGGATGATGAAGGATTTGCGTGCGTTGAAAAAGAGATGGAAAAATGGTGTGAAAAGCTTCCCAAACGCACAGAAAGTGAGTTGCCAAAAGAGTATTGGAGAGCAGAGTCAAACAGAGAGAATGAGGGATTTAAAACTTCCAGCCGTGTTCAGTACGTGGCCAGAGTGGGAGATTATGCAGGCAAAGGAATTCCGTATTGCGGAAGCTACAAAGTGGTCAAGACCATCCTCGGATATGAATATTTGTGGAACAGCATCCGGGTAAAGGGTGGTGCGTATGGCGTCATGTGTTCGTTTTTGGATATGGGCTATGGTTTCTTTGTATCATACCGGGATCCCCATTTGTCAGCGACCAATGAAGTCTACAAGGGGGTGCCGGAGTACCTGAGAACGTTTCAGGCAAATGAGCGCGATATGATGAAATATGTGATTGGTACGATCAGTGATATGGACACACCTCTCACTCCGAGAGCAGTGGGAGAGAGATCTTTTGCCGCTTACATGACGAATATGACAGAGGAAGATAAGCAGAGGGAACGGGATGAAGTGCTGGCGACCGATCAGGAAAAAGTCAGAGAGGCAGCGAAGGTGGTAGAGGCGATATTATCGGATGAAAAGATCTGTGTCATCGGTGGAGAAGAAAAGGTACAGAGGGCGGAGAATTTGTTTGAGTGCATCCGAGTGTTAAAATGATTGTTTCAGGAGGATTGAGATGGGTGATGGATTTAAGTCTGGGTTTGTGACGCTGGTTGGTAGGCCGAATGTGGGAAAATCAACTTTGATGAACCGCATCATCGGACAGAAAATTGCCATTACATCGAATAAACCACAGACCACAAGAAATCGGATACAGACAGTATATCACGATGCGAGAGGGCAGATCGTGTTTCTTGACACACCGGGGATTCACAAGGCCAAAAATAAGCTGGGAGAGTTCATGGTTAATGCGGCAGAGAGTACATTTAAGGAAGTCGATTTGGTCTTGTGGCTGGTAGAAGCGACCTCTTACATTGGCAAGGGGGAGCAGCATATCGCACGGACGCTGATGAACAGCAAAGTGCCGGTGATTCTTGTAATGAATAAAATTGACACGGTAAAAAAAGCCGAATTATTGACGTTTATTGACGCATATAAGGATCTGATGAATTTTGCAGAGATCATTCCCGTATCGGCAAGGAATGGCGAGGGAGTGGACGAGCTGGTTCAGACGATGTTTGAGTATCTGGAAGAAGGCCCGCAATACTACGATGAGGATACAATTACCGATCAGCCTGAGAGACAGATCGTGGCAGAGCTCATTCGAGAGAAAGCACTCAGAAGATTATCGGAAGAAATTCCTCATGGCATTGCGGTATCGATTGAACAGATGAAAGAGAGACCGGGAAAGCAGCCACTGATGGATATCGAAGCGACCATCGTCTGCGAGAAAGATTCGCACAAAGGCATCATCATTGGAAAACAGGGAGCCATGTTAAAGAAGATTGGAACCGATGCGAGAAAAGATATCGAGGATTTTTTACAGATGAGAGTGAACCTGAAATTATGGGTCAAAGTAAAAAAAGATTGGCGTGACAGTGACTTCCTTTTAAAAAATTTTGGTTTTAAAGAATCGCAATGATGCCATAATGTACCAGACTAGAAAAAACTCCGTGTGGACATCCTATCACTAGAAAAGTACGATAGGAGGAAGAACATGGGGAACGAAGAGCGATGGAATACATTTGCCAGAACCGGCAGGGTATCCGACTATCTGCACTATGCAGATCATCGGAAAGAGGAAGAGAGTTCCGTGATGAATCAGGCAGAAAGAGAGAGGGAAAAACGTGAAAGAACGAGTGATGGGAATGGTGTTGTCGGCGGCTACCATTGGTGAGTACGACAAACGGATCGTTCTACTGACGAGAGAGCGGGGGAGAATCTCCGCCTTCGTCAGAGGAGCGAGACGACCAAAAAGCCCACTGTCTGCTTCAACCGAGCCATTTACATTTGGAGAGTTTTTTATTTACAGGGGAAGAGATTCCTATACTGTTGAACAGACGGAAGTCAAAAACTATTTTCCTGAGTTGAGACAAAATCTGGATTCTCTGTATATGGCTCTCTATTTTTGTGAGATTGCAGATTATTTTTCGAGAGAGGGAATGGATGCCACGGATGAGTTAAATCTGTTGTATTTATCGCTTCGGGCACTGTCCGTTCCGGACATTCCGAATCGACTCATTCGCTACATATATGAGTTTAAGATGTTGGCGATTGAAGGGGAGGCACCCCGGATGTTCCAATGTATGAATTGTGGTGGAATCAGAAATCTCCATCATTTTTATATTGGTCAGGCAGGAATTCTCTGTGAGGATTGCAGAAGGAATGGAAATCTTTCTTTGTCATCCCAGGGAATGACCTTGTCAGAAACAACCGTCTATACCATGCAGAGAATTCTGTCCTCACCGATTGAAAAATTATATTCTTTTACAGTGAGCGAATCGATACTCAATGAGCTGGCCGATGCGGTACATGTCTATTTTTGTTCTCATACCGATCGGCCATTTAAATCGCTTTCTATGCTGGATTTGCTCTGAGAACGATCACAGCAGTATTTTTTGAAGTGTATCAATCAGATTTTCAATGTCGATTGGTTTTGTAATATGGCCATTCCAACGGCAACTTCACCGTCTTCTGCCTCCTCGACCATAAAATCATGGGCCTCTAAAAGTGCGCGGGCCAAATCGCGGTTAATGGATACGTCATCGACCAACAGAATGCGCTTGCCCTCAAAACGAATCTGTTTTGGCTCTTCGGACTGAGTGGTCTCAGGATTTTCAAAGAAATTATAGGAATTTTTGCGAATGGATTTCTGCTGATTTTGTTGCAGACGGAAATTCAGGCGCAGGATAAATTCCGTTCCCTTATTGGGAACTGTGATCAGGTCGATCGAACCGTGCATCAGATCGACAAGACTCTTGGTAATCGTCATTCCAAGACCGATGTTCTGTCCGGAAGAGGCATTCTCCTTTTCGAACGGCTCAAATGCTTTTGCCGCAAATTCCGGAGCCATACCGATACCGGTATCTTTTACTCGTATCTCATAGGAACCGGTTCCGGCCGGTGCACCGTCTTTTTGAGATACTGTCACATGAATGTCTCCCTTTTCCGGAGTAAATTTGACGGCATTGCTCAGAAGATTTATCATGATCTGAATCAGGCGTGAGCGGTCACAGTAGACATTGTCCTCGTGGACTTTTGATATATCAAAGCGAAGTCCCTGATTTTTGGCATCGGTCTGTTCAATAATCATAGTATTTAACTCGTACATGATATCCGATATCGAACAAGGAATCTCAGAGAGAACGACTTCTCCTTTTTCCAGCTGTCTGACAGCGAACATATCATCAATGAGAGCCATGAGATGATCACTGGATGCCTTGACCTTTCGCAAATAGTTCTCAACAGCGACCGGATCCTTGACATTGTTCAGCGCAAGTTCCGTATATCCGACAATGGCATTCATAGGAGTTCGGATATTGTGAGAGATACTTGACAAAAACTCATTTTGAAGTGCAAGCTGGGACTCGGAATCCTCTTCCTCGCCCTCTCCGGTATTCTCTGATCCGTGATATGAGTCATCCGGGTGTTGTCTTGGTGCTCTCTTAGTCCGGTTTTTCCAAAAAGAACTTAAATGTAAATCCGGTTTTGAATCTGATTTGACATGAATTCGCTTTGCCACGATAAAGAAAAAGATTGATGATGACTGTGACATCCTCTGTGGCTACGAGGCGGGATGTCTGGGATTTTCACTGTATCACGATCTGGTAAGAAAGGGAGTGCGCTGCGTGATTCTTGCTCCGACCACAATGATGACGCAGCAGGGAAAGAGGATCAAAACAGATAAGAGGGATGCGCTGATGATAGCCCAGTGCCTTGCATATGGCGGATATCATGCAGTACATATCCCGACAGATAAAGATGATGATATCAAAGCATACCTCCGCATGAGGGATGACCATAAATCCGACCTGAAGAAAACAAAACAGAGGATCAATGCTTTCTGTCTGAGCCAGGGGTTCTATTACGAAAAAGGGAAATGGACACAGGCACATTTAAAATGGCTGAAGACAATCGGGCTGGGAGAAATGGACAGGGAGACGTTAAACGAATATCTGATCACCTATGAGTATCTTACGGACCGGATAGAGGCTTTTGATAAATGGATAGAAGAACTGGCCTCTGATACGGAGTATGTAGAGAAAGTGAAGAAACTGGTATGTTTTCTTGGGATAAAGACCCATACGGCACTCTCCTGTCTGGTAGAAACCGGAGATTTTCAGAGGTTCGCAAAGGGGAATATCTATTCTGCATATCTTGGACTGGTACCGGGAGAGGATTCGAGCAGTGACAATATCAACAGGCTGTCCATCACAAAAGCCGGGAACAGCCATCTGAGGAAGCTGCTGGTAGAAGCATCAAGAGGGATATGTAAAGGTGTAGTGGGGCATAAATCGAAAGACCTGAAAGCAAGGCAGAGTGGGAACAGCCCGGAAGTCATAGCATATGCAGACCGGGCTAACGAGAGATTGAGGAGGAAGTATTATAAAATGATAAGACATGGAAAGAAAAAGAATGTAGCGGTGACAGCAGTTGCAAGAGAGCTTGCCTGTTTCATATGGGGGATGATGACAGATAACATCAGCAGGGTGTGATATCAGCCTGCCAACTGTCCGTCAAGGGTAAATGCACTGCTTTGCAGCCCTTGACAGCCAGACGGCATCCTGATAATGGATAAATACGATGATCAGGCAGGAAAAGCTGCATGATCAGCAGCAACTAAGAACAAAGCAAACTGAAGATACCTTGAAGAAGCCTTTGGCTGCTTCAAGGTTCAAGCCATCTGCGGTCATTCCTTGTCGGCAGTGCATGAGTGCATTGATCCACGCTTTAGGACAGCAGGGCTTACGGCGGACCATTGACCTGTAGGTAACCAATCCACGTATAACGGAGTGGCCAAATGCCGGAAACTGTTATGTCAAAGACTTCTTTCCGGTATCTTCAGGATACAAATGTGAGTTTTGTCAGAGAAATAAGTTTTATTTTTAAATTTGCCTCTTGACAAAAGTCACTTCATAACGGAATGTTTTTTTGCGAGTTCCATCGCCTCAATCCCATCTTTGGCATAAATTACATCATAGTGTTCCTCTAAAATAGCTCCCAATATTTCCCGGTTGATTTCCTCGTCGTCGACGACCAGAACCGAGCGCTTCATATTCTGATGCAGAACGGGACCTAATGAGGTCGAAATATCTGTTTGCATATCGCATTCACTCCTAGCATTTTGTAATGAATATTATAAACCATAGAGGGCAAAAAATCAATTGTAAATAGGACTTCTACTTGAAAAAATGACAGTAAGACAGTATAATAGAAAAACAGAATATGGACAGACGAATACATTCAATAAGTAGTAGTGGAAAGATCTGTCAGCAGAATGGAGGATATGATGGAAAAGACAATGGACAAAATCGTTGCTTTGGCAAAGAGCAGGGGATTTATTTATCCGGGCTCCGAAATCTATGGAGGTCTGGCAAATACATGGGATTATGGCAATCTTGGCGTAGAACTTAAGAACAATGTAAAGCGCGCCTGGTGGCAGAAATTTATTCAGGAGAATAAATGGAACGTCGGTGTGGACTGTGCGATCCTTATGAATCCGCAGACATGGGTAGCTTCGGGACATCTCGGAAGCTTTTCTGATCCGCTTCTTGACAGTAAGGAATGTCATGAAAGATTCAG
>ONNE01000150.1 GCA_900319095.1 uncultured Eubacteriales bacterium
AAATTTAGTGTTTTCAAGGGTTGTAGAGGAATTTTATAATAGCTTGTAAGTGTTAATAATATCTGTTAAAATGGGGACATTAGAATTATTATTTATGAACCATGGTAAAATACATTTAGACAGTTGATATTTTAGCGGTGATTCTTCCTCAAATCTGTCTTTATAATACTTATTCATCGCCCCGGTAAATTCGCTTATCCGCATGTTTTCTTGGAAAACCATTTCTGCATCATTTGGATATGCCAGCATATATTTTTTCCCTTCACTGACACAATTCTCTAAAAACGGATCCATTCTGTTATCGGAATCAAGTGACTTTGTATCATATATATTTTGTTCTCTATCGAATCCGGATGAAACAGAGCTAAATAGCGTTTCCATATGCTCCCTTAGTTTTTTGTCTGCACAATAGATGAAACATTTTTTCATTCCTCGTGTCAGTAATACACGATAAATGTTTTTTGTAATTTCCAACATCTCTTCCGATGTGATGTTTTTTTCATTTTCAAAACGAAAGCCTGTTTCATCCTCAACCAGATTTAACAAATTAAGCTTTGATTTTCTTTTGCAAATGCTAATTTTTTTATCATCTTTATCATATGTCAAATCTTCTCCTATAATTACTAATACATTTTCATCCTCCAATCCATGAATCCCATAGATTCCTCCAATTGATTTCATCCCATTGTCAAAATTGTTTCGATTAGTGTAAAAATCGGTTGCACCATTATATTCTTTTATGCTCCCATTTTTAACTAGTTCTTTGATCGTTGTATTTTCATTTTGGTCCTTATTTAATACATATTGTCCTGTGACTGCAATAATATCGTCTTCATTTATAACTTCCTTTAATCTTTCCTGGTTTTTAATTAATTCTACATTATAATCCAGATCTTTTATACTTACAGGATCCGATGGCGCTCCCTCAATTTCAAGAATTTGGTCTACCCATGTCAGGTATCCATCGTCATTATTGCATCTAAATTGCGACCATAACGACATGGCATATAGAGATTCTTTTACTTCATCATCTGAAAAGAAATAAGATAATCCGCTTATCTTCTGTTTCTCATCTGTAAAAAACACCTTTAACCGCCAATTATTCATAATGTTTTTAAATGATTCCGGCTCCAGATTACATCGCTGTGCTTCTGCTCGTGTCAAGTAAAAAACAAAAAAAATTTCAATTTTGTCCTCTGCATATACATTGACCTGCTGTATTATGCTCCTAAGTCTGTCAGCATCAAATTTCTCCAGGCCGGAAATCATGTCAAGCCATCCTTCCTGTTCTTCGATACAGCTTTCTTTTTGTGCTACAAGCCCGGACAGCCGCCTGATCAGTTCCCCGCTCTTTCCCGGACCGATGAACCTTGCGGAAGATACCGCATCTATGAGCAGCTTGACCTCGGCAAGCTCCAGGAGGAAAAGTATCCGCCCCTTGCTGTCGGCTTTCCCGTTCTGCTTACTGCCAGCTCTGCCAGTGTCGGAGTCCCCTTTCCGATGAAGGAATATGTCCTCCCAGGAATCATTGTAAGCAAGGTACGGCGGAACGGCGGATTATTCGCATGATGATACGGTATTCCATTCGGATGTAGTATTAGTAAACAAGCCGACCGAAGAAGTTACTCCTTAACGCAAGAAAAATCAGAGGGGAAATCTCGAAAACGAACGGACTGCCCCTCATGGAAACAGTCCGCTTATCCGTTTTACAATACACACATATTGTAAGGTGTTTCTTTTATTTTTCTCCTTTGCTGCCTAAAACTTACTTCGTCTTTATCTTAATCTTTTTCCCGGCTCCACGCTTTCTGAACAGGAGTGCATATTCCTTCCGCTTATCCCCGGGAACGAGGACGGAAGCCCGGATATAGATCCCTGAAAACGCACTTTTCCCAACATTTTTCAATGTCAGTTTTTTCGTCTTTACCGTGATCTTTTTTAACTTCCCACAGCCATAAAAGGCTTTCTTCCCGATCTTAGTGACGTTCTTCCCGATGGTCACGGTCTTTAGCTTTTTGCAGCCGTAGAACGCATTTTTTCCTATCGTTTTAATGCTGTCCCCTATCGTCACTTTCGTAAGCGTCTTATAGTTCTTGAAGGCATTTGCCGCTATGGAAGTCACGGTATAGGTCACTCCCCCGATCTTTACTGTCTTAGGGATCGTGACGGTCTTTGCCTTTTTATTCCGGCACTTCTTATAAGCTATGGTCGGATGTTTCGCATCAGCAGAGGTCACGACATAGGTTGCCATCTTTCCTGCATCCACGAGGACCGTTCCCTTTGCTGCCGGTTTTTTACCTGCGTCGGGCGTTTCCGTGCTGCCTGGTGCTGCCGGTTTCCCCGGAGTGGTCTTTGTCGGTGCAGATGTACCGCCGTCGGATCCGCCTCCGTTTCCACCACTGCCAGAGCCGCCTCCGTTTCCGCTGCCACCGGAGCCAGAACCTCCACCATTCTGTGTCCACCTCGCTGTAAGCGTAAGGTCAGAAGATACGGTATCATTATCGAAGTTCCATGCCGTACTTCCATTGTACCAGCCGTTAAAGGTATATCCGCTCTTTGTCGGATCCGCCGGTTTTGTGACTTTTCCACCACTCTTTACTACCACCTGCGTCTTTGTCCCGTCATTATCGAATGTTACCTGATAGGACGGTGTATCTGCATAGGCGATGGAGTAAGTAGAGAAGAACTCCGTGTAAATGTAGATCTTATTATTTGTCCTGTCCACGGAGAATGTCCCGTCTTTATAGCTGCCGGTCGGTTTTGTGGAAAGTTCCGTCAGTCTTGCGACCAAACCCTTATGCTCCCGGATGATGACCGGATTGTATTTTCCGGTAAGGTCATAACTCACTTCAATCTCTAATACCCTTCCGACATCTTCTACCGTTTCTGCACTTCCTCCGTTTACGGATTTTGTGACCTTCATATCGAGAAATTCTTTCTTGACATTCGTGCTTTCCACATCGGAAAAGACTTTATCAAGCTCGCTCTCGATCTTCGTTTTTACCGTGCTGTCTACATTTTCTGCTTTTTTCACTTTCACATCCAGCACGACCTTGACTGCGGTTTCCGTCTGTGCCCCGGTAAAGTCTGAAAGGTTCGAGGAAGAAACTCCTGTCACAAAAGAATCCACCTCCGCATCTTTGCCGAATACGAACTTAGTGGATTTCGCCTCGACTCTCACCGGAACAGTAATCGCATAATTATCATAATTCGTGCTGCTCATGGTCAGAATAATCGTACCGCGCTCTCCGTTATCTGCAGTATCAGCCACCTCAAAAACCAGATTCTTTCCGTTGAATTCCACGCCTGAGATTTTTGACGAAAGTGCACCCTCCTTGTCATAACTTACAAGAGAAGCACCATTTTCCAGATAAGAATCCAGACTGACCTTCCTTTCAGATAACTCTCCTGCTGCCACCTCCACTTCATCTGTCGTGGCTGCCGCATGATCCGCCTTTGTTATGGATACTGCGATGCTTCCTTCCCCAACGGCATCATAATGATTCGTATCCCCCTTAATCTTATACCAGACATAATAGGTTCTGACATCCGTTTTTTCGGGAACAGATACAGAATAAAGGGTTTCGTCTTCTGGTGCAGTATTCTCTGTCGTCACCGCATAATACATTGTTCCCCCCGTAACAGTACCTGCTGTGACAAGTGCCTGTGCAGAACCACTGTATTTCAATCCGCTCCTTGCCATCGGTGCATTCACAACGGGGTCTATTTTTTTAATAGAAAATTCTCTGGTGTTTGCACTCGGCAATTTATAATTGCCGGACTTATCCCCAGTCAATCCGGAAGCTGTCGCAGTGTAGTTATTTCCAGCATTCACCTGCCCGCCAGTCACGGTCACACCTACAGAATCGCCATTCACAAGTCCCGTAGCAGAAGCCGTGGGTGCCTGACTCTCACCGTTATAAATCAACTGCGTGTCACTCCACGACAGTCCGATTTCTTTCTTCTCAACCGTCAGAGTTCCGGGGACAAATTTAATATTATATTTATCCGAAGTCAATCCACCCGGTGTAATTTTATAAGAAGTTCCTATATCACCGTACCGAGAATATGTATATGTATAGGATAGTGTACCGGTAAGATCTGCTTTCGTATCACCATCTACGAAGCCGGAATATGTCACACCGTCATTGCCCGGGGCATCGCCATAGGTAATCGTTTTATCTTTCGCCTTGATGATCAGCGTTGAAAATCCGTTTATCGTACCGCTCCCTGTAGGTCTGGTTCCGTAAAAGGTGCCGTCGTTCTTGACCTCTGCCTTACCACCCTCTGCCACCGTCACCGACCCGTTATTGGTCAGTGATCCAGTGGAGCTCACGGTCAGTGTTGCATTCTCCGCCACTTCCACTGTGCCGCC
>ONNE01000129.1 GCA_900319095.1 uncultured Eubacteriales bacterium
AGGCACTCGCCTCTTTGATTTTGTTTTCTTTTACTTTTTCTTTGAGTCCATCGATGATTCTCATGGTTGTATTAATGCCGATATCTCCCATCACAAGCAGTTCTTCTAATTCCTCATAAAAATCATCGTCAATTTCTGAAAAACCGTTGAAAAGTGAATCCACACCGGCCACAAATGATTTTCTGGTTTTGCCCAGCCCCTCCTTTAATCTAGAGAAAAAACCCTTCTTTTCTTCCATCGCTAAAGCTCCCTCCATTTAGTCGTCTAACTGCTCTTCAATCAATTTTACCGAAACAAGTGTTGAAACTCCTTTTTCCTGCATCGTAATTCCGTACAGAACATCAGCCGCTTCCATCGTCCCCTTTCGATGAGTGATCACAATAAACTGAGTGTTTTTTGTGAGCTTGTGCAGATATTTAGCATAACGCTTTACATTGGAATCGTCAAGTGCCGCTTCAATCTCATCCAGCAGACAGAACGGGGACGGCTTCAGATTTTGAATGGCAAATAATAGCGCAATCGCTGTCAGTGCCTTTTCTCCACCCGACAACTGCATCATGTTTCCTAACTTTTTCCCCGGAGGCTGTGCATTGATTGTGATGCCTGCCTCCAGAACGTCCTCCTCTTGTACCAGCTCCAGAGTGCCCTTGCCACCACCAAACAGTTCTTTAAATACTTTGTCAAACTGCTTTTGAATATCCTGAAATTTTTCAGTAAACTGTTTGCGCATCTCATCATCTAAGTCCGCAATGATCTTTTTCAATGCCTCTTCGGACTCGATCAGATCATCGTGCTGTGCCTTTAACAATTCATATCGCTCGCGAACAGATTTATAATCTTCGATGGCATTTACATTGACATCTCCCAGACCGCGGATCTTGTTTTTGGTCTCACCGACATTGGCTTTCATCCGGGTGTAGGAAATCGAATCATCAAAGTCATACTCCAGAGACTGATGATACGTCAACTCATATTCATTCCACATATAATTGACCCGGTTTTCTTTTTTCTCCTCCAGATTGGTCTTTCGGGAATCCAGACGAAAACTCTCTTTGTCGAGTTCGTTGATATGTTCCATCAGCTGATCTCTCTTGTCAAAAAAATCTTTTTGAGAGGACATACTTTCTTCTTTTTGTCTTGTCTCTTTTTCTATTTCCTTGAGAAGCTGCTCGATTTCCTGACCCATTGCCTCATATTTTTGTGTGTAACCGGCAATTGCCTCCTGCATCTTCTCTACTGTCTCGTCCGAGTTTTCCTGCTCTTTTACCAGTTGATCCCGCTCCGCGCTCAAATCCGACAAGTTCTGCCGGATTCGTTGGATATTTTCCGAAATAAAATCATTCTTTTGCCGGAAACCGGATATCTGCATACGAATTTCTGCCAATTGCTCTGAGGTGTCTGCGTGTTTTTCATGCGCCTGTTCCAATTCTTTTGTGAGAATCTGAATCCGCTCTTTTGCCCGCTCTTCCCGGCTCGTGTTTTCTTCCAGCTCCTGATTGATTCTTGCCAGCGAATCTTCCAGAACATTTTTTTGGTTTTCAATCTCTTTACCATCCTTCGCGATGGCGAGATATTCCCGTTCTTTCTGCTCCTTGATTTCGACCGCCTGCTCATACTTGATCTGCGCAGTGTTTTTGCGGATCTCTAATTCTTTTAACCACTCATTTTTCTCATTGGCCTCGCGAACAAGCGTCTCAACCTGCTTTGTCGCATCAAGAATCTTCTTCTTGTTATCATCCAATTCTTTTTGGATGTCATGCAGCATTTCTTTTAATTGCTCCATCTCACGACGGCGTCCCAAAAGATTGCTGTTGTTGCGAAACGAACCTCCCGACATGGAACCACCCGGCTGGAGCAATTCTCCTTCCAGTGTGACAATGCGAATGGCATAGTGATATTTCTTACTAATCTTCATGGCATTTTCAATGGTATCGACCAAAAGAAAACGACCCAAAAGATAGTCTACGACCCGGTCATATTTTGAATCCCTGCCAACGTGTGATGCCACATTGCCAAGGACTCCCTTTTCTGCCAATTGTTCATCACTAAATGGTTTTTCTTTTTTCGGTGTGATCGTTGTCAGCGGGAGAAACGTGGCACGGCCAAAACGATTTTTTTTCAAATGCCCGATCATTTCTCTGGCAGTGTTCTCATCTTCTGTGACAATATTTTGAATATTTCCCCCAAGGGCTGTCTCGACTGCCGTCTCATAGCGGTCCTCCACCTGAATGATATCGGCAACCACACCAAGAATCCCCGGACAGCGGTCTTTTTGTTCCATCACACGCTTTATGCTCTGCCCATAGCCATCATATCGCTCTGCCATGTTTTTGAGGGTGTCCAATTTTGAATTCTCTGTATGATATTTTTTTTGGATTTCCTGCTGTTTTTGCTGCAGCTTCTGAATCTGTGCGCGGGTCTCATCTGCCCTCGCAAGAATTGTCTTATGTGCCACATATTCATGATCCAATTCTTTTTTAGATTGATTGAGAGCTTCCTCTTCTTTTTTCATTTCTTCCACAGCCGTGGAAACCTGTGATTGATTTGACAGGAGTTTCTGATTCAACTCCGCTTTCTTGATCTGATTTTGCTCCATCATCGATTTTGCCTTTTGACGCTCGACATGAATCTTCGAAGAGGCGTTCATCGAGTCAAGAATTTCATCATTTTGTTCGTTTAACTCAATTTCTTTTTCCTGTATGTCTTTTTCTAAAAGCTCCAGCGATTGTGTGATTTCCTTTTCCCGCTCTTCCATCTCTTCCAGTTGGGAAAGAGCTTCGCTCTGGTCTTTGGTATAACCTTTTAACTCATCTTCCGTGATCTGACAGGTTTCATTCAGGGCTTCAATCCGCTCACTGTAATACTCTTTTCCCTGCGCGACCGAAGAAATTTTCTCTTTTGTGACACGAACCTCACTTTCAAAGTTCGTCATCAGAAGCTTGTCCTGATTTACTTTATTTTTCTTTTTTTCGATCGAAGTATCAAACGCAGCAATCTGGGACTCAATCTCCTCATATTGTGACTTTGATTTATCTTTTTCACTTTTTGCCGCCTCTAATTCTTTTGTGATATTAACAATGTGCTCTTCCAAATCGCGGATTTCTTCCTGCAAGCTCTCATAATCCATGCGAAAGAGCGAGATTTCATAAGACTTGAGCTCATTCTTTAAATTCAGGTATTCTTTTGCCTTTTGAGACTGTATTTCGAGTGGACCTACCTGTTTTTCCAATTCGGAGAGAATATCTTTGACACGCAAAAGATTCTGGCTTTCCGCCTCTAAATTCTTTTGCGCCGTTGCCTTTCTCTTTTTAAATTTTACAATCCCTGCCGCCTCATCGAACAGCTCACGACGATCTTCCGGCTTTCCACTGAGAATTTTATCGATCTGCCCCTGCCCAATGATCGAATACCCCTCTTTTCCAATTCCGGTATCAAAAAACAATTCCTGTACATCTTTTAATCGACAGGTGGTTCCATTTAAGAGATATTCACTCTCTCCGGAGCGATAGACCCGTCGGGCAACCTGTACTTCCTCATAGGGGATATTCAGCTTGTGGTCATCGTTTGCTATGGTGAGTGCAACATAGGCATAACTCTGTGGCTTTCGCATCTGTGTTCCGGAGAAAATGATATCCTGCATATTGGAACCTCTCAACTGCTTGGCACTCTGTTCTCCCAGCACCCATCGAACGGCATCCGCCACATTACTTTTTCCGCTTCCATTCGGGCCCACGATTCCTGTGATTCCATTGTGAAATTCAAATACTAATTTATTGGCAAAGGACTTAAATCCATGCACTTCGATACTCTTTAAATACATCTTTTCACTCTCACTTCTGTCTCAAAATTAAGATTGTCTGATAGGCCGCCTGCTGCTGTGCCGCTTTTTTTGTGTGCCCTGAGCCGGTTGCATAGCGAACTCCATTGATTTCACAGCAAACCTCAAAGATCTTGTCATGATCGGGTCCCTCTTCTTTGATGACCGGATACACGATTTTAGTCTCTTCGTGCTTTTTTTCCTGTATCATTTCCTGCAAAATTGTCTTGCTGTCATGAAACAGCTGTTTTTGTTCAATATCAGACATCACATACTTGACGATAAACTGTCTGGCAGGTTCGAGTCCTCCATCCATGTAAATCGCACCGATCACCGCCTCAAATGCATCGGACAAAATCGAATCTCTCTTTGCTCCCCCGGTCTGTTTCTCTCCCTTTCCCAGAAGCAGATAATCTCCCAGACCAATTTCTCTGGCAGAGGATGCCAGACTCATCTCACATACAAGACTTGCACGCAGTTTGGTCATCGCCCCTTCAACCATATGGGGATTCTCCCTGTAAATACACTCGCTGCTTATCAACTCAAGAACAGCATCTCCCAAAAACTCGGTTCTCTCATTATTCGTCGAATAGCTCCAGTGTTTTTCATTGGCATAGGAACTGTGTGTCAGAGCCGTCTGAAGCAGTGCCTGATTTTGAAAAAAATATCCAATTTTCTCTTGCAACTGTTTTAAATCCTTTTCTGCCATTGCGGTCTCCTATTCATCCACATCCTGAATCATTTCAATCAATTTGTCGTTGATGCTGTTTTCCTGAAAAGCAATGCACTGGCCAATGGCAATTTTAATCTCATTGCTCTTAGAATTTCCGTGTGCCTTCACAACCAGTCCTTTAAGTCCCAGAAGAGGGGCACCACCCTGACTGCTCACATCAAACGTCTTTACCAGACCCTTAAGTGCCGGTTTGACCATAACCGCACCGATTTTTGTGCGAAGACTGGACAACAATCCCTCTTTGATACAGCTAAGAAATGTCTTTGCCACTCCTTCAAAAAACTTAAGGATCACGTTCCCGACAAATGCCTCGCAAACAAGAATATCCGCTCCACCGGAGGGAATCTCCCTGGCCTCCACGCTTCCGATAAAGTTTATGTCCTTACAGGCTTTTAAGAGCGGATAAGTGTCTTTTACCAATTGGTTTCCCTTTTCTTCCTCGGTTCCAATATTGACAATTCCCACGGTAGGACTTTTCTTTTTCATTACATTCTCAAAATATACGGTTCCCATCTGGGCAAACTGTACCAGATGTTCCGGTCTGGCATCCACATTGGCACCGCAGTCAATCAACAGGGAAAACCCTTTTTTTGAGGGAATAAATGGTGCCAGAGCCGGTCTTTTGATTCCCTTGATCCGACCCACGATCAACTGACCACCCACTAAGATTGCCCCGGTACTTCCCGCTGAGACAACGGCATCTGCTTTCTTCTCTCTGACCAGTCTCATGGCGACCACAAGAGAGGAGTCCTTTTTCTCTCTGACTGCCTTTGTCGGGACATCTCCCATATCAATCACCTGCGTTGCATTTACAACGTCAATTCTCTTTTCATCGTAAGTGTATTTTTTTAATTCATCCCGGATCGCTTCTTCCTTGCCGACCAGAATCACCCGCATATGTTCCTGCTCCGACACGGCATCGACTGCTCCCTTTACGGTTTCTACCGGAGCATAATCGCCTCCCATGGCATCCAGTGCCACCACAATTTCTCTGTCCATAGTCCCTCCATTGATTTTCTAAAACTCCAATCACACAAATACCACCCTTGTTACAGGGTGGTATTCGATTCCATCTTTTTCTTTACAGATTACTGTTTCTCATAAAAGAATGACTGAATACCCTTAAAACCGTATTCTGATGCCCCAATAATCTGCTCTGTACTTCCCACAAAAAAGATACCGTTCGGGCGAAGCGATGCCGAAAACTTACGATAGATTTCATCCTTAGCGTCTTCGGTAAAATAAATCATAACATTTCGGCACACAATCAAATGCATATCCCTTGGATACGGATCTCTCAATAGATTGTGGCGTTTGAACGTGATACTTGAGCGCAACTTGTCAGAAACTCTGACTCTGCCACCCCCGATATCTTCGATGTATTTGTTCTGATAATGGCTTGGCAAACCACTCACACTTTTTCTGACGTACTCACCTTTCTCCGCTTTTTTGAGAACTTCTTTGTCCATGTCGGTAGCAATAATCTCAAAATGTCCAAATCCCAGCTGTTCTCCCAATACCATGGCCAGCGAATACGGTTCATCTCCCGTCGAACACGCAGCACTCCAAACTTTTAACCGCTTGCCAAAATTCTTTGTCAGCTCAGGAATCACCGTCTGTTCCAGCGTCTTCCACTGAGCCGGATTCCGATAAAATTCAGAGACATTAATCGTCAAGTGATCAACAAAACTATCAAAGACAGATGCATCCGTCTTCAAAACACGAACAAAATCAGAATAGCTCTTCACATCACTTTTAACGATAAAATTCTCAATTCTTCGTTTCATCTGATTTTCTTTATAGGAATTCAGGTCAATATCTGCAAGCCGAAGAAAATCTTTCTTAAAAGCTTCATAATCACCCAGCATTATTTATTCTCCCTCAGACACCTCTTCATCATTGTCGGTATCATCTGTATCCGCTTTACGATTCTCCAATTCAATTGCCTTGATACTAAGGCTGATCTTTTTGCTCTCCTCATTGAAATCAACAATTTTCGCTGTGATTTCCTGACCTACCTTCAAAACATCACTCGGTTTCTCGACATGTTCAATCGAAATCTGGGATACGTGCAAAAGTGCATCGATTCCCTCTTCCAGCTCTACAAAAGCACCAAAATCGGTCATTCTGGCAACTTTTCCGGTGATCA
>ONNE01000144.1 GCA_900319095.1 uncultured Eubacteriales bacterium
GTTTGGATTCCTCTGTTTAATGAATCTTTCGTGCGTCAGCGAATATTATCTTATCAAAGATTTTTACTATTGTCAACACTTTTTTTTATTTTTTTCAATTTTTTATTTTTTGGGCTCCCGGCTACAAATAAAATTCAGAAAAGCACAGAGGAATTGTATGCAAACAATCCCTCTGTGTCTCTATTGATGATCTGCTCTTTATTCACTTATCATCATTTCTTCATCGTATGTCTCAGCAACTGCTACTTCTTCATCGAACTCATCCGGTGTATTTTCGTCTTGAGGAGTATCCTGTACTTCTTCCTCCCCTTCAGACACAGCCGGTGGCTCCAGAGAATCTACCAGTTCACTGTAAATGTCGATGTCACGATATCGTTTCATTCCTGTTCCCGCAGGGATGAGTTTACCAATGATTACATTTTCTTTCAAGCCAACAAGCGGATCTACTTTTCCTTTGATCGCTGCATCTGTGAGAACCTTCGTGGTTTCCTGGAAGGAAGCTGCCGACAGGAACGAATTTGTCGCCAAAGATGCCTTTGTGATACCAAGGATAATCTGTTTTCCTTCCGGTGGCTCTTTGCCCTCTTCCTGCAAGCGCTCAACTGTATCTTCATAATCCAGCGCATCCACTAAGACACCCGGAAGGAATTCGGAATCTCCATTAAACTCGATCCGAATCTTCTTGAGCATCTGACGAACGATCACTTCTATGTGTTTGTCATTGATTTCTACACCCTGAAGACGGTATACTCTCTGTACCTCCCGCAGCATATAATCCTGAACGGCACGAACACCTTTAATTTTCAGAATATCATGCGGATTAACACTACCCTCAGTCAACTCATCACCGGCCTCCAGAACCTGTCCGTCCATCACTTTGATGCGGGATCCGTACGGAATCAGATATGCCTTGCTCTGTCCGGTCTCATCGTTGGTTACGACAACCTCACGTTTTTTCTTTGTATCGCGCAGCTGAACTTTTCCGGCAAATTCAGAAATAATTGCGAGTCCTTTTGGCTTACGCGCCTCAAAAAGCTCCTCGACACGCGGGAGACCCTGTGTGATATCATCACCGGCCACACCACCGGTATGGAACGTACGCATGGTCAACTGTGTACCAGGCTCACCGATGGACTGCGCCGCAATAATACCCACTGCTTCACCAACCTGTACCGGCTCCTTGGTCGCCATGTTCGATCCATAACATTTTGCACAGATACCAATGTGCGACTTACAGGTAAGCACAGTACGAATTTTTACCTGTGCTTTGTCACCGGCATCAATAATTGCTTTTGTATTAACAATACGGGCAGCACGTTTTGGCGTAATCATATGATTTGCCTTGACGATAACTTCACCCTCGTCATCATAAATCGTGTCACAGGAATAACGTCCTGTGATACGCTCTTCCAATGTCTCAATAACCTCTTTTCCATCCATAAAGGCAGAAATCCACATACCCGGAATTTCATCGTCTTTTCCACGATTCTGCCAGCAGTCATTTTCTCTAATCACAAGATCCTGAGATACGTCTACCAGTCGTCTGGTCAGATATCCCGAATCGGCTGTACGAAGAGCGGTATCGGAAAGACCTTTACGGGCACCGTGCGCAGAGATAAAGTACTCCAATACATCCAGTCCCTCTCGGAAATTTGACTTGATCGGCAGTTCGATGGTTCGTCCCGATGTATCCGCCATCAGTCCTCGCATACCTGCCAGCTGTTTGATCTGCGCCTGAGAGCCACGGGCTCCGGAATCTGCCATCATATAGATGTTGTTGTAGTGATCCAGACCGTCCATCAGCGCAGTGGTCAGCTTATTATCCGCTGCATACCATGTCTCAACAACCGATTTGTATCTCTCTTCTTCCGTCAAGAGACCGCGACGGTATTTTTGCGCAATGACATCCACTGTATTTTCCGCTTCACTGATAATGTCTTTCTTAGATGCCGGCACTACCATATCAGAAATGGAAACCGTCATCGCTGCGCGGGTAGAATATTTGTATCCCAGCGATTTAATCGCATCCAGCGTCTCCGCTGTCTTGATCGCACCCTCATTGTTGATACATTTCTCCAAAATCTGTTTGAGCTGTTTTTTGCCCACATGGAAATCCACTTCGAGTTTGAGGAAATTGTCCGGATCGGTACGATCCACAAACCCAAGATTCTGACTGATAATTTCATTGAAAATAAATCGTCCCAGCGTTGACTCAATCACTCTCGACTCAACCTGTCCCTGATCGTTTTCTCCAAAACGACGAATCTTAATTCTGGCATGAAGGGTAATCTCATGATTTTCATAGGCTGTAATCGCCTCGTTCATGTCTTTAAATGCTTTCCCCTCACCTTTGGCTCCCTCTCTCTCCTGTGTGAGATAGTAAATACCCAGAACCATATCCTGAGAAGGAACTGCCACAGCACCACCATCCGATGGTTTTAACAGGTTGTTCGGCGACAAAAGAAGAAACCGGCACTCTGCCTGAGCCTCCACAGAAAGCGGAAGATGTACCGCCATCTGGTCTCCGTCAAAGTCCGCATTGAACGCGGTACATACCAATGGATGCAATTTAATTGCCTTACCCTCTACCAGGATCGGCTCAAATGCCTGAATGCCCAGACGATGCAGAGTAGGAGCACGATTCAGCATAACCGGATGCTCACGGATTACTTCCTCGAGAATATCCCAGACAGCAAGCTCCTGTCTCTCAACCATTTTCTTTGCATTCTTTATATTGTGCGCTGTTCCGTTTGCCACCAGTTCTTTCATCACAAACGGTTTGAACAGCTCGATTGCCATCTCTTTTGGCAGACCACACTGATAAATTTTCAGCTCCGGTCCCACTACGATAACCGAACGTCCGGAGTAATCCACACGTTTACCGAGCAGGTTCTGACGAAAACGTCCCTGCTTACCTTTCAAAAGATCGGACAACGATTTCAGTGCACGATTGCCAGGTCCTGTTACCGGTCTTCCACGACGGCCATTATCAATCAGTGCATCGACCGCCTCTTGCAGCATACGTTTCTCGTTTCGAACGATGATGTCCGGTGCACCCAGCTCCAATAGTCTCTTTAATCGATTATTTCTATTTATGATTCGACGATAAAGATCATTCAGATCAGAGGTGGCAAATCTTCCTCCGTCCAGCTGTACCATCGGACGAAGATCCGGTGGAATTACCGGAATCACAGTGAGAACCATCCAATCCGGATGATTGCCGGATTCACGAAATGCCTCTACAACTTCCAGTCTTTTGATAATACGCGCTCTTTTTTGTCCGGATGACTCCTTTAATTCCGCTTTGAGCGTTTTGGATTCCTCCTCCAGATCAATGCGCTGCAATAATTCCTGAATGGACTCTGCTCCCATTCCCACTCGAAAGCTGTCGCCATATGTCTCGCAGGCCTTCTGGTATTCTGCCTCTGTCAATACCTGTTTTACCTGAATCTCCGGAATATCGGATTCGAGAACGACATAAGATGCAAAATATAATACTTTCTCAAGCACCTTCGGGGAAATATCCAAAATCAATCCCATGCGGCTTGGAATCCCCTTAAAATACCAAATGTGAGAAACCGGCGCCGCCAATTCAATATGTCCCATGCGTTCACGACGCACACTCGACTTTGTGACTTCGACACCACATCGGTCACAGACAATACCTTTATAGCGAATTTTTTTGTACTTTCCGCAGTGACACTCCCAATCTTTGCTAGGGCCGAAAATACGCTCACAATACAGACCGTCTTTTTCCGGTTTCAGAGTACGATAATTAATCGTCTCCGGTTTTTTTACCTCGCCTCTCGACCACTCACGAATGCGCTCCGGCGAAGCGAGTCTTATCTGAATTTTGTCGTACGTAAATGACTTTTCTGTCTCATTCCCAAACTGTGGCATATTGTAACCGTCCTTTCTATCAATCTGCATTAATGCTGCTGTCATCATCCAGACCTTCTACGGTTGTTTCACGGAAGCCTGCATCTTCAAATGATTCCTGTCTCAGCTCAAAATTCTTGTCATTGATCAATTCATTGACATTTTCGGATGGCGATTCTTCCATCGTTTCATTCATCGGAACCTCTTCGCCATTTTCATCCAGAACCGTGACATCCAGAGCCAGCGCCTGAAGTTCTTTGAGCATAACCCGGAAGGACTCCGGAATTCCCGGCTCAGAGATATTGTCACCTTTAATAATCGCCTCATAGGTCTTCACACGTCCCACGACATCATCGGATTTGACCGTGAGAATCTCCTGAAGGGTGTAGGCGGCACCATAAGCTTCCAGTGCCCAGACCTCCATCTCACCAAAACGCTGGCCACCAAACTGTGCTTTACCTCCCAGCGGCTGCTGTGTTACCAGCGAGTACGGACCGGTCGAACGGGCATGGATCTTATCATCAACCAAGTGGTGCAGTTTCAGATAATGCATGAAACCGATCGTGACCTCTCCGTCGAAGAACTCACCTGTCCGTCCATCTCGAAGCTGTACTTTTCCGTCTTCTTTAATCGGAACACCTGCCCATTCTTTGCGGTACTCCTCATTTGTGAGAAGATATTCCATGACTTCCGGATCCAGAACATCTTTATATTTCTCTTTAAACTCATCCAATGGCGTGTTCACATAATCATTCGCCAGCTTCAGAGTATCCATAATATCAACCTCATTGGCACCGTCAAATACCGGCGTCGCCACATCAAAGCCCAAAACCTTGGCAGCCAGGCTCAAGTGAATTTCCAGAACCTGCCCGATATTCATACGGGACGGCACGCCCAGAGGATTCAACACGATATCGAGCGGACGTCCGTTCGGCAGGAACGGCATATCCTCAACCGGAAGCACGCGCGAAACGACACCCTTATTTCCATGACGACCGGCCATCTTATCTCCCACCTGGATTTTTCTTTTCTGTGCAATATAAATGCGGACAGTCTGATTTACGCCCGGTGACAATTCGTCTCCGTTTTCTCTGGTAAATACCTTGGCATCCACAACAATTCCAAATTCTCCGTGAGGAACGCGAAGCGACGTATCACGCACTTCTCTCGCCTTTTCCCCAAAGATTGCGCGGAGAAGTCTCTCCTCTGCCGTGAGCTCGGTCTCTCCCTTTGGTGTCACTTTACCAACGAGAATATCACCCGCACGAACCTCTGCACCAATGCGGATAATTCCCTGCTCATTCAAATCTTTGAGCGCGTCATCTCCGACACCCGGAACATCTCTGGTGATCTCTTCCGGTCCCAGTTTCGTGTCACGGGCATCCGTCTCATACTCATTGATATGAACCGATGTATAGACATCTTCCTGTACCAGTCTCTCACTCAGCAGCACGGCATCCTCATAGTTGTAACCTTCCCATGTCATAAAACCGATCAATGGGTTTTTGCCCAGTGCAATCTCTCCACCGGAAGTGGAAGGACCGTCTGCAATGACCTGTCCTGCCTCAACCCGTTCACCCTTCGATACAATCGGTCTCTGATTCATGCAGGTTCCCTGATTGCTTCGAACAAATTTCAACAACTTGTATTCATCCAGATTCCCATCGTCTTTGCGTATCGAAACACGATTGGATTCCACGCGTTCAATCACACCGCCCTCTTTGGCAACGACACAGTTACCTGAGTCAACGGCAGCTTTTCTCTCAATTCCTGTTCCCACTACCGGTGCCTCCGTGATCAAAAGCGGCACCGCCTGACGCTGCATGTTGGAACCCATCAGGGCGCGGTTCGCATCATCATTCTCCAGGAACGGAATCATGGCTGTAGCCACTGAAAATACCATCTTCGGTGACACATCCATATAGTCAATTTTATTTTTTTCAAATTCAGAAGTCTCATCACGAAAACGACCGGAGACAACTTTTCTCACGAAATGTCCCTCTTCATCCAGCTGCTCATTCGCCTGTGCGACATGATAGCGGTCTTCCTCATCCGCTGTCATATACACAACCTCATCTGTGACAACCGGATTATTGATATCCGTCTTGTCTACCTTGCGATAAGGAGCCTCTACAAAACCATATTCGTTGATGCGCGCATAAGATGCAAGCGAGTTAATCAGACCGATGTTCGGTCCCTCAGGCGTCTCAATCGGACACATTCTTCCATAGTGGGAGTAGTGCACATCCCGAACCTCGAATCCCGCGCGGTCTCGTGACAGACCACCCGGTCCCAGAGCGGAAAGACGTCTCTTGTGGGTCAACTCACTGAGCGGATTGTTCTGATCCATAAACTGTGACAGCTGAGAGCTTCCAAAGAATTCTTTCACTGCTGCAGTCACCGGCTTAATATTAATCAGCGACTGTGCTGAAATGCTGTCGATATCCTGTGTCGTCATCCTCTCACGTACCACGCGCTCCATACGTGTCAATCCGACACGATACTGGTTCTGAAGCAGCTCACCGACAGCACGAATACGACGATTTCCCAGGTGGTCAATATCATCGTCATTGCCAATGCCATATTCCAAATGCATATTATAATTGATCGAAGCAAAGATATCTTCTTTTGTTATGTGTTTCGGAATCAGCAGAAAGACATTTCTGCGGATCGCCTCACACTGCTCTTCAAAGGTATCATTCTCCTCTAAAATCTGCTTGAGTGCCGGATAATATACTGCCTCCGTAATTCCAAGTTCCTTTTTGTCGGCTTCCGGCAAAAAAGCATGAAGATCTACCATCATATTGGAGAGCGCTTTCACCACATGGCCCTCTTCTGTCTGAATATAGACAAACGGAACAGCTGCATTCTGAATCTCCAGAGCCTTTTCCTCTGTCAGAACAGTCCCCGCTTCCGCCAGCACCTCACCGGTCTCCGGAGCAACCACTGCCTCTGCCAGAGTAAATCCGGCAAGACGACTGCTAAAGGATAGCTTTTTATTGAATTTATAACGTCCGACTTTCGCCAGATCATATCGTCTCACATCGAAAAACATGCCATTGATCAGGTTTTCTGCACTGTCAACCGCCAGCGGCTCGCCCGGACGAAGTTTTTTGTATAGCTCTAATAAGCCATCCTGATAATTATCTGATGGATCTTTCGCAAAACTTGCCAATATTTTCGGCTCTTCGCCAAACATGTCCAGGATTTCCTGATTGGTTCCCACACCCAATGCACGAATCAGCACCGTGATCGGCACTTTTCTATTTCTATCTACACGAACGTAAAATATATCATTGGAGTCCGTCTCATACTCTAACCACGCTCCGCGGTTCGGTATGACTGTAGCGGAATACAGTTCCTTTCCAATCTTATCATGAGCAATTCCATAATAAATACCGGGAGATCTTACCAACTGACTGACAATCACTCGCTCAGCACCATTGATCACAAAGGTTCCTGTCTCTGTCATGAGCGGAAGGTCACCCATGAAAATATCATGCTCGCTAATCTCTTCCGTCTCGTTGTTGTGAAGACGAACCTTCACTTTGAGCGGAGCGGCATAAGTGGCATCCCTCTCTTTGCACTCCTCGATGGAATACTTGACATCTTCTCTGCACAATTCATAACTGACAAATTCAAGGCTCAGATTACCATTATAATCCGCAATCGGTGAGATATCGCGAAGCACCTCATTTAATCCCTCTTCCAAAAACCATTTGTAGGAATCGGTCTGAACTTCAATGAGGTTTGGCATCTCCAGCACTTCTCTTTGTTTTGAGTAACTCATTCTGACGCCTTTTCCAACATGAACAGGACGTATTCTGTTTTTCTCCATTGACGATTACACTCCTTGTCTTTTTTACAGAACTGTGATATAATCTAACTTATGTAGGGCTAGTGCGCCTACCATACCACAATAGTGCATTTTCCATCTTACCAAAAATTCCAAGGAATGTCAAGAAATTTATTCTAAATGTTTTCTCATTGAAAAAAATAAATCAAAAACGTCTCACGGACATCATAGCATACTCAGGAGTTCCTCCAAAAGAAGCGTGGTCTTTTTCGCCCCGCTGTGATTTAAATGATCGGAATCAAAAAAATCGGATTCTTCAAAACCGGATACATCATTCATATCAAAAAAATCAATCGAGATCGGAATCTGCTCAAGAAATTGCAGCAATTCTGTCCGATAGACCGGATTCAGATAGTGTAAATATTCCTCTGTCAGAGGGGGCATTACGATAATTGGCCGGATATTATGTTCTACCAATGTCTCTAGCATTTCTATCAGAATTTGTTTGTTTTCTTCACACGTTAATATATATTTTGTCAACCGGTTGTGTTTGTACGCCCGCTTGCACGCCTCTTCCTCCCGCTCTTGTTGTGTCATTCTCTTCCATTTATCGGATTCGGCCGTGGACGATGCGCCTTTGACATATCCCTGGAATTCAGCAACCACCTTCCTCGTCCAGTCCTCACAAAAATACTGCAGCATCTCTTTTGTGTATACATTCTCATCAAAAGGGACACCGTACATCCAATCCCATTCTTTGTCTGCCGGTTCCAGATGATGTGCGTCTTTCCACAGCGGTTCATAGATTTTTCGAACAACAAGGCTTTCATTTTTGCTGAGACTTACATCATGATATAAATCATACCATCCCAGCACAATCACACATTTTTTTATCCGGCACGTGGCATCTGACGTCTCCTCGATAGCCTTTTTTATATGGCACCGATGATAGTATAGATCCTGAGATGACATACTCAGATTAAAGTTGTCCTCACAACCGCCCTGAAGATACGATGGGTTAAACGATTCTATGCCATAAGAGGAACCCACAATAATCGTTGAGGCGCCTTTTAGACGCAGTTTTGTATGCAGATATTCAAACATATAATAGCCATAATTTCTCTCAAGATAATGGGCGGCAATATTTTTTAGGCCATCGAAATACTTTGTTGTAAAATACATAAAATATCCTCCTCCTTTTCTCTTTCGTGATACCAGGCAACACTAATCCTCCCTTTGATCTGCTTCCTCCAGCGCTCTCTCAATTCTCTCGATCAGCGTTTCTTTGACGGGTGGCTTGAGAAGATATCCGGCAGGGCGAAGACTGAGAATCGGTTCTATGTGTTCCCGGTCACTGACACCGGTCAGAAAAATAACCGGTATCGTTGTGAGATCTTCATCCGCACGAATCATTTCAAGCGTCTGCCTTCCGTCACAGACCGGCATCTCATAATCCAACAGAATCAAATCCGGACGTCTCTTTCCAATGGATGTCATCGCTTTCATCCCGGATGGCGCAATGGAAACCTGATACTGATCCTCGAGCATTCCCTTAATCGTGCGGAGTGTTGGTCCATTGTCATCGACAACCAGTATTTTCTTTCTCTCATCCTCCTGCTGCCGGGCTTCTCTGGTCTCCTCTTCCGGTTTCATCCCCAGTTTGGTACAGATTGCCTCGTAAATCCGTCGATTATTGATCGGACGGATCAGGTTCTCGAACTGTTGGCTCTGGTAGTATTTCAAAAACTTATCCTTTTCCTTCTGGGTTCCGATTGTGAGTACCGGTGTCCGCGGAAATTCATTTTGAAATTTTTGAAAAATAGCATCATGTCCATCGTACATACCAATCAGACTAAAAATCACCAAATCCGGCTCTACCACTTTGAGCATCCCGGTCACTACTTCGATCTGGTCAGCACTCAATTGCACATGAAAATATCCTGATATGTATTGATTAATATCCTTTAACATGTCATTCAATCTGCCAATTAACAAAATATTTTTCATTCTCTACCTTCCTCTTTCCCGTGTCAATATAACACGCTTTCTATTCTTGCGTCCCGCCCACATAGGCATCGCATTGTTTTACCATGTCAGAAACCAGCGCTGTCACCGCCTCATCATCCAAATCCGTTATGGCGCTCTCCATTTTCTCAAGATTCCCTTTTATCTCATCCGGATAACGATACTGTCCAACTTGAACCATCAGACCGTCCACGGTGTCCACATCAAAATCTTCCATGCCGAGCCGAATCATCTCCAGCAGGCTCTTTAGCACATCCGGGTCAAACGAAGCTTTTTCGTCTTCCGAAACTTCATCTTCTCCCAAGCCAAAGACTCCTTTCAGTTTTTCCCTATAGGAGCGCCACTCTTGTGTAAACACTGTGTGTACCGCACGAATTCGGTCCTCTCTAAAGTCTCTTGCCGCCATCTCAAGAATTCTTGCCATCCCCGAAAGCGGTGTGATGCCAATCGTCGCTGCGGTGCTCTTCATCGCATGAACCTGAATCCGATAGGCCTCCATCGACTCTTCTGCCGGCAATCCCTGATACATCTCATCCAATCGATCCGCATGAGTGTTCAAAATCTTATAAAAATCTTTGATGGTCGTCTCAAGAAGTTCCCGGTCCGGCAGATGCAGCCATGCATAGCTCCAATCAAGGCCATCAATATCCGGCAGATCCTCCGGCACGGTATCGGATGAATGCTCCGGCAGATTCTCTTCCTCATCCTCTGCCTCTCTCATCATATCGTCCGGCAGAGTATCTCTTATCGTTTGTTCTAATTTATCAGAAATAATCGGTTTTGACAAGAAGCCATCAAATCCTTCTTCCAAATATTTTTCTCTGGCTCCGGTCACAGCATTCGCCGTCAATACAAAGATCGGTGTATTCTCACACGGAAAATCTGTCATCTTCCGTATCCGGTGCAAGGTCTCAATCCCATCCATCTCCGGCATCATGTGATCTAAAAACAAAATATCATAATGGTTCTTTGCCACCAACTCAAGGCATTCAGCACCACTCGCTGCCTCATCCACCTGTATCTTCGTCGTCTTGAGAAGACTGCCAAATACTTTTCGATTCATGCTGTTGTCATCGACCACAAGAATTCTGGCATCCGGTGCGCAGAACGGCTTGGAGTAATGATAGTTTTCTGACATATGCTGCAGCCTTGTCTCAAAATCCCCCATCGGGGTTTCATCCACAATTTTTTGTTTTACATCAAAATAGAATTTCGATCCTTTTCCGTAAACGCTGTCTACCTGGAGGTGACTGTCCATCAACGCTAACATCTTTACGGTAATGTTCATCCCCAGACCGGTTCCCTCAATGCTGCGATTCCGGTTCTCTTCAATTCTCTGAAATTCCTCAAACAATTTCGGCAGATCTTCTTCCTTGATTCCAATTCCGGTATCTTCTACTTCACAGTGAAGAATCTCATACTCCCCCTCACGTCTTCCGCTCGCCCGAAACCAGACCGTTCCATCCGGGGTATATTTGACCGCATTGGTCAGAATATTCGTCAGTATCTGGCGGATCCGGACATCGTCTCCAAACAATCGGGACGGAAGATCCTTTTCTACGGAAACTTCAAACTGCAGGTCTTTTGATTTGGCGCGAAGCGATATCATATTGACCAGATCATGAATCATACTGCACACGTCATATTCAACCGGTATGATTTCCATCTTTCCGGACTCAATTTTGGACAGATCCAAAATATCATTGATCAGCGCTAACAGTGTTTGTCCCGCTGTATAGATATCCATAGCATAGTTTCGGATTGTTTTTTCCCGGCTCTCCCTCAAGATCATCTCGTCCATGCCCAGCACCGCATTGATCGGAGTTCGGATCTCATGAGACATATTGGCCAGGAATTTTCCTTTCGCCTCGTTCGCGACAACTGCCTCCTGTCTTGCCTGCTCCGCGTCCAGTTTTGCCTGTGTGAGAAGTTCATTCTGGCTCTCGACAAGCTTTATCTGATCGCGCAATTTCTTTGCATCCTCGCGGACTCTCTCCCGGTACTCAAACAGCAGGGCACGAATGTGTTTGATCGTCAGAAAGAAAAAGCAGAGTGTCGTGGCAAGAATTCTCACCAGATTCGAAACATCGGACTGCGTCAGTCTCTTTTGAACCGGATTGGTCATCACGGCAATCAGCACACAGCACAGAGCGGCAACGTCCATCCAGATTTTTGGTGCACCGTGCTCATCTCTTGACCACTGCGTGAGCATATGAATCAGCACACCTATGATAATCGTGTGAAATCCCAGTGTATAGTCACTCATCTGGTTGAGCTGTACACCAAAGAAATAATCCAGCACAAGCTCTGTCACTGCCATCAACACGGCCACACCCAAAAGCACGGTGGTTCTTTTTCTATAAACCGTGCCGTGTATTTTTCGATAGTAGAGTACCAGGAAAATCGGCATGACTACATAACAGATATGTTCAATCACGGAAAATGCTTTTTGATTTCCAAAAAAAACACTCAAAATATCCGTCTGAACAAAGCTGTAAATAATCATCACGAATCCAAAAAGGATCATATACAGAACCTCATTGGTCCGCCTGCGTGTCAGTGCCCGAACAACATCCGTCATGATCAGAACGACCAGACCAATGACAATCAAAATACAACAGGTCAGCGGAAAAATGCTCTTTCTGAGAATTCCAATGATCGTAATATCTCTTTTGGCAATTGTTACTTCATGAATCGTCACATCCCGTGAGGCACTGACCCGATTCATGTCAATCCGGATTTTGGCATTTGTCGTGGCATTTGGCAGGTCAATCATAACCTTGCCCGCCTCTTGCGTTTCTCCTCCAATCGCCTGAAAAGAGACGTTATTTTGCACCGTCTGATTATCTGGCTTTCCCTGATTCAAGCGGCCAAACAGCCCTCTTCCCATATCTTTAGAATATCCGGACTCGAATATTTTGTTCCCATCTACCATCGCGCGCAGTGCGACATTTTCCGCATAGAAACTCATTGTCAAACCGGCATAGTCCTCGGATAAGTCATGCTCCAAAATAATGCTTTCCGCATCCTGGGCCAAAACTGTATACGGTAGCTGTACGACCGTCTCTTTCCCATCTTTTGACAACAGCTTCCAATCATCCGTCAATTCATAAGTCTCTCCCATGGCCTGTCTGGCCTCATCCACATCCAGATTATAGTAAACAAGATTGGCACAGACCATCAGGATGAACACAGACACAATCACAGATAAAACAATTTTTGCTCTCTTCATTTCCTATGTACTCTCTTCCTACTAAAAAAGAGAGTCTAACCGCAATCAGACTCTCTTTTGTCAGATTCATTCCGAAATTATTTAAGAGTAACCTTAGCGCCCTCTGCCTCAAGTTTCTCTTTGATCTCGTTTGCCTCTTCTTTGCTGGCAGCTTCCTTAACAATCTTAGGAGCGCCATCAACAACCTCTTTTGCCTCTTTGAGACCAAGTCCTGTTACTTCGCGGACAACCTTGATAACCTTAACCTTAGCAGAACCAACCTCTGTCAACTCTACATCAAACTCATCCTTCTCTTCTGCTGCGCCGGCACCATCACCACCTGCTGCTGCCACTACAACACCAGCTGCTGCAGAAACACCGAACTCTTCCTCACATGCTTTTACTAAATCATTCAACTCCATTACGCTCATCTCTTTGATCGCGTCGATAAATTCCTGTGTCGTCATATTCATTTCCTCCATTATCATTTTACATTGTCATTTCATTTTCATTACCATTTGCACCGCATGACCGGTGCTTCCTATCTGAGAATTACTCCTGCTCAGTTGCCTCAGCTGTCTCAGCTGCTTCTTCAACCGGAGCACTCTCCTCAGCAGGTGCTGCTTCGCCATCTTTTTCTGCGATCTGCTTCAAAACGCGGGCAAAGTTTGTAATCGGTGACTGCAGACTTCCGAGCAACTTGGAAATAAGAACTTCCTTCGATGGAATCGTAGCAAGTACTTTGATTCCTGCCTCGTCATAGTATGTGCCATCCACGACAGCACCCTTGAACTGAAGTGCCTCAGCCTCTTTGGCAAAATTATTCAGGATTCTTGCCGGTGCTGTCTCATCTTCAATTCCAAATGCGATCGCTGTTGGTCCCTCCAAATGTTTGTCGAGCTGTGCATAATCGGTGCCGTCAAAAGCAAGATGCATCATCGTATTTTTATATACTTTGTATACAACACCTGCTTCTCTGAGCTGTTTGCGGAGTCTCGTATCCTGCTCAACCGTCAATCCACGGTAATCCACAAGCACAGCGGCCTTTGCCTCATTTGCATAACCTTTGATCTCGTCAACGATTGGTGTTTTTAATTCGACCTTAGCCATGAGATATTTACCTCCTTATAAAATTTAGCATTCAATATGCCATTTATTTTATAAGCTGCCTGAGTGCGTCTAAACTCTCACGCTCCTATCTAGACAAAAAACCCTGTCCGCAAGTACGCAGACAGGGAATTCAACTCAAAAAATTGTTCTCACAATCTTCCTCGGCAGGCGCAATGCTTACGTCGTCCTACGACACCTGCTGTCTACGGCAGTTATAAACTTTTGTCAGTGTAACACAGAGTCACACTCTATGTCAAGAGAAATCTGTCAAATCTCTCCGTATTATCTACCCGAACAGAATCAGTCGAGCTTCTGAGGATTTACCTTGATGCCAGGTCCCATCGTGGTAGCGATGGTAACACTCTTCATATAAGTTCCCTTGGCACTCGAAGGTTTTGCCTTAATAATCGCTTCCATCAGTGTCTGGAAGTTTTCTTTCAACTGATCCTCACTAAAGGATGCTTTTCCGACCGGACAGTGAATGATATTCGCCTTATCCAGACGGTACTCAATCTTACCTGCTTTAATATCGTTAACAGCCTTTGTAACATCCATTGTAACCGTACCGGCCTTCGGGTTTGGCATCAAACCTTTTGGTCCAAGAACACGACCCAGACGACCGACAACGCCCATCATATCCGGTGTAGCAACCACAACGTCGAACTCAAACCATCCTTCGTTCTGGATTCTCGGAATCAGCTCCTCTGCTCCAACATAATCGGCACCTGCTTCTTTTGCCTCGTTTGCCTTATCTCCTTTTGCAAACACAAGAACACGAACCGTCTTTCCTGTTCCGTGCGGAAGTACCACGGCACCACGTACCTGCTGATCCGCATGTCGTCCATCAACACCAAGACGAACATGAGCTTCTACGGTTTCATCGAATTTTGCAACTGCTGTCTTCTTTACAAGGTCAACAGCCTCGGCCACATCATAAAGAGTTCCACGATCAACTAACTTTGCGGCCTCCGTATATTTCTTACCTCTTTTCATTTCTATAACCTCCTAGTGGTATTAGCGAACATTTTCTCCCACAACGTCCATAATGACATAAGTCCTTTTTGCGCAAAATTTTGACGATGTCTGTATTAATCTTCTACTTCAATTCCCATACTTCTTGCTGTACCTGCAATCATGCTGATTGCGGCTTCCATGCTTCCGGCATTCAAATCCGGCATCTTTAACTCTGCAATCTTTTGCAGCTCTGCCTTTGAAATCTTGGCAACTTTCTTTTTGTTCGGCTCACCGGAACCGGAGTTGATCTTACATGCCTTCTTCAACAGAACAGCAGCCGGCGGGGTCTTGGTTACAAAACTAAAGCTTCTGTCTGCATAGACTGTGATGACAACCGGAATAATCATTCCATCCTGTCCCTGTGTCTTAGCATTGAACTCCTTTGTGAACTGAGCAATGTTGATTCCATGCTGTCCAAGTGCCGGACCAACCGGTGGTGCCGGTGTCGCTTTTCCTGCCGGAATCTGTAATTTGATATATCCTTCGACTTTCTTAGCCATTTTCTAAATCCTCCTTGTATCAATAAAGCAGTTTTAATTCAGAAAAATCAATCTCAACCGGTGTATCCCTTCCAAACATATCGATCACGATCACCGCCATCTGTTTTGCCGGATGAACTTCCTGGACAACACCGTTGGTATCCTGCCATACTCCCTCTGTGACTACGACATGGTCGCCCACGGAGAATGGAGACTCTTCTGCCTGAGCCAAAAATCCCATGTTGGCAATCTCCTCTTCGGTCAATGGAACCGGTTTGGATCCCGGTCCGACGAACCCTGTCACGCCGCGTGTGTTTCGCACAACATACCAAGTTTGATCATTCATAATCATATTGATCAGAACATAGGCCGGAAACATTTTCTTCTGAACCTGTTTCTTCTCGCCATTTCGCTCTTCCGTCACTGTCTGAACCGGAATCATGACTTCCATGATCTGGTCCTGAAGGTTACGGTTCTCGATCGTCTTCTCAATATCTGCCTTAACCTTATTCTCATATCCGGAATAAGTATGAACTACATACCATTTTGCTTCTTCTGCCATGGCAACCTCCTACGAAACAATATTCATCGCCATCAATCCCATCTGAATCAGCCAGTCGATTCCCGCGATCACAACACCGAGAATCAGGGAAACTACGATAACCAATGCGGACTGCTTCGCAAGGTCAACAGGTTTTGGCCATGTGCATCGTTTGAATTCACTCTTCAGGTTTTTGAAGAAATTTGTCTTCGAAGTCTTTTCTGCTTCGCTCATGTGACACACATCCTTTCCGAAACATCACACTGATCCTTACTTGGTCTCCTTGTGCAATGTGTGTTTCTTACAAAATCTGCAATACTTTTTGGTTTCCATTCTGTCCGGATGGTTTTTCTTGTCTTTGGTCAGATTGTAATTGCGCTGTTTACATTCTGTACATTCCAAAGTAATCTTAGTACGCATCTTGTCACCTCCGTGATATTTTTCGTCAAAATTTAGGCATAAAAAAAAAGACCTAATTCATCGCCCAATTACTATACCACATCTTTGGATGTGTGTCAAGGAAACGTTGGAACCTTTTTGAACCATCGTTTCCATAATACAATAGACACACGATCATCTCTCCTATTCCTCCGGGAGATCAAACCCTTTGAGCAACGCTCCGAGCGAGGTCGTCGCTTCTTCCGGATCATGGTATTCCAATTCCGGTTCTTTGGCCTCATCCGATGCCTCAACGGATATCTGTTCTACGTTCTCCTCAGCTTTTTTCATACTAAGACGTATCCTTCCATCCTCTACCGAGAGAACTTTTACCTTAACTTTCATGCCAAGTTTTACCACTTCTTTCGGTGAGTGAATGAATTTATTGGTTATCTCTGAAATATGAACCAATCCGGTCAGATCATCCCCTATGTCGACAAAACAGCCATAGGATTCAATGCGGGAGACCGTGCCCTCAGTCACAAAGCCCTTTTGCAGTGCCGACAGCTTTTTCTCATGTTCTTTTGCCGCCTCTTCCAAAAGAACATCCTTTGCCGAAAACACCAGCCGGTTCTCCTCTTCTTCCACTGTGATTGGATAGACACGGAGCAATTTCCCCGGATAATCTGCCAATTCACTCTCTTCAACATACTTTAGCGCCAGTTTGGACGCCGGGATAAAACCACGGATTCCCTCTGCGTACACAACTACCCCGGAAGGCACATTTTCCTTTACTCTGACTTCATACTGCCTGTGTTCCTGCATGGCTTGTCTCAAATTTTCCCATCCATCGACCCGCATCGCTTCCCGAAGCGACACAACCGTGCGTCCCTCGAAATCCTCATCCAGAACAACTACCGGGAGTTCCTGCCCAATCTGAATTTCGTCCATCGCATGAAAGTCCGGATCATCGCTGTACTCCTCTCTCGGGATCACGCCCTGACGATACGTGTTCAAGTCAATCAGAATCTCTTCTTCCTCAACAGAAATCACACGTCCCTTTATCCTGTCACCCTCTCGCAGGCGCTTAAAAGATGCATTGATCTCTTCCTCAAAATCCGCCATTGTCTCTTTACTCATTTACCGCCTCATATCCTTTCCTGCTATCAATTTTTTTTGCTATCCCTGATTATACCAATTTTTCTTGAAAGATACCAGCTTTTTCGCTACAATAGATTCCATCATACAAAACCATTGAAATTTTTGCCACAGGAGGGCTTCCCCATGCGTCGCATATCCCAAACCAAACGAGAGATCATTCGCTCTCATACCATTACGTATTTTAATCTGTTAAATTTGGTCCTGGCTCTCCTTGTCATTTTATCAGGACAATATAAAAATATGCTTTTTATGGGGATTGTCATCTCCAATTCTCTCATCGGTATCATACAGGAATTAAAAGTAAAAAAATTAATTGATTCCCTATCGGTTCTGACCTGCGATCACGCCAGACTTGTCCGGGAGGACGGCACGATTGAACGGATTGATTCCGAAAAATTGCAGGTGGGTGATATTCTACAGCTTGAGGCAGGGGATCAGCTCATTGCCGACGGCACCGTTATCACTTCCCGCGGACTGGAATTGAACGAATCCGTTCTGACCGGTGAATCTGAAACCATCGCCAAAAAAGAGGGCGATTCTTTGCTTTCCGGCAGTTTTGTCGCTGCCGGAAGCGGCACAGCCAAAGTCCTTCATACTCAAAGCGACTGCTATGCCCGGCAGCTCGAAAAGAAAGCCCGAAGCAAAAAAAGAGCATCCTCACAAATGCAGGACGCCATCAAAAAAATGATTCGGATTGTGAGCTATGCCATTCTTCCCATCGGAGGTATTTTATTTTATATGCAGTATTACCGCGCACACGAATCTCTGTCTGATTCTCTGGTCAATACGGTTGCCGGTGTTCTGGGAATGATTCCGGAGGGACTAGTTTTGCTTACCAGCGTCTCCTTCATTTTGGGAGTGGGACGTCTGGCAAAGAAAAAGGCATTGGTGCAGGAAATGGAGGCAATTGAGGCTCTGGCAAGAGCCAATGTCCTGTGCCTTGACAAAACCGGAACCATCACAACCGGCAACCTTCAGGTAGAAAAGATCATCCGTCTGGATAAGACCCCTCTTTCCGAAATCCATGTTGTCATTCACAGCATCGTTTCTACTTCCCACGAGAAAAATGCCACTTCAATCGCGCTTGAAAACTACTTTCACTCCGAGAAAAAGCTCGTTGTCACCGGGCATCTTCCCTTTCACTCCGCCAGAAAATATATGGGGATTTCGACTCGTGACAATGAATGTTTTGTCCTTGGCGCTCCGGATATCCTGTGCTCCGAAAAAGTCATCTCAGACCAAATCGCGTCTTATACTTCTGAAGGACTTCGCACCCTGATCCTTTGCCGCTGTGATTCACTTGAAAAAAGTCCCGCTCTGCTCGGAAAGACACATCCCATCGCGCTGATTATCCTATCCGACCAACTCAAAGAGGATGCCGCTGAAATGTTCCGTTTTTTCCAACAGCAGGGTGTATCTGTAAAAATCTTATCCGGTGACCACCCATCCACTGTTTCTGCCGTGGGCAGACAGGCGGGAATCACCGATGCCCTCCACTGCGTGGATGCCACTGAAATGTCGGAGCGCGATTTTGCCCGGCCGGAATTGATTCAGGAAAACACGGTATTCGGACGAGTTTCTCCCGAACAAAAACAACAGATCATCCATACACTGCAAGCATCCGGCAACATTGTCGCCATGGTGGGGGACGGAGTAAACGATGTTCTTGCTCTCAAAGATGCCGACTGTGGAATCGCAATGGCAAATGGCACACCGGCCGCCAGACAAAGCGCCCACATTGTACTGCTGGACTCTGATTTTTCTTCTATGAAAAATATAATAAAAGAAGGACGAACCATCATCTCCAACATCGAGCGCGTGAGCGCCCTCTACCTGACTAAGACGATTTATTCCATCCTTCTTTGTATCCTCTTTACGATCCTTGGCAGACCTTATCCATTTATCCCTATACAGCTCAGCCTGATCGGTGCAACCGCCATCGGAATCCCCAGTTTTATTCTGACATTAGAGCAAGATGGGGATGTGACTTCTACCGGGTTTCTCCGTCATGTTCTGCGCCACTCACTTCCCGGTGCCCTGTCCTTTGTTCTCTCTCTTTTGATCGTTCAATACAGCGGACATCTTCTGCATTGGAGTGATGAATTCATCCACACACTCAATCTGATCCTTGGTGGCAGTATCAGTATCGGAGTCGTCATCTTTGTCTGTCAGCCAATGACACACCGACGCCTTCTTTTGTGCACGGTTATTTCTGTCCTGTTTGCCGGGGCAATCTTTTTGTTCCCTTCCTTTTTTGAAATCCTTCCTATCGTTCCCTTAACAGGCAGATAGCTTGAGAAGAGATTCCCTCCTCTCGTCCTGTAAAACCAAGTTCTTCCTCTGTGGTCGCCTTCACATTAATCCTCGAAATTTCCACTTGCAGCGCCTGTGCGATTTTCTCTCTCATCTGTTCTATATGCGGCCTCATCTTCGGACGCTGTGCAATAATCGTGGCATCGACATTCTCTACCAAAAAACCAGCCTCAAAAATCTTCTCTCTAACCTCTTCTAACAGGTGAATACTTGAAGCTCCCTTATATGCCGGATCCGTATCCGGAAAATGTTTTCCGATATCTCCCAGAGCAGCTGCTCCCAATAACGCATCCATAATTGCATGGAGAAGAACATCCGCATCTGAATGACCCAATAACCCCAGCTCATGTTCTATTTTCACTCCCCCTATGATCATGTCGCGCCCCGAAACCAGTGCGTGTACATCATATCCCATACCGACTCTCATTGTGTTCACACCTTTCTTTTTTACATCGCTACACAAACTCCCTCTTGAAGTCTTAATTACACTGTGATATAATTAATCACAAGAGGAACAACCGCCCACAAGGTGTGGTCTGTCTCCCGAGATATGTTACTGAATCAGTCTATCCCGCTTGCCAGAGTCAAGGATAGGCTGATTTTTATTTGCGCCTGTTGTTCCTATCCGTATATTATCACAGTCATTATTTGATGGCAATATATTTTTGTCGCTTATCTCTCTGCACGAACCAATAGCGATATACTCTCTATTGCCACGACAACGGCAGAAATGGCGCATAAAATCCACAAACGCTTTATCGTGCGTTCTTGTCTTGCCATTATACTTTCAAAGGCA
>ONNE01000121.1 GCA_900319095.1 uncultured Eubacteriales bacterium
GAAGAATCATGGAGATTAGAAGAGCCTGTTCCTCGGATATTCCGGGGATCTTGCATCTGTTACATCAGGTGATCCGGATTCATGCGGACATAAGACCGGATCTGTTTAAGGGTGAGGGAAGTAAATACACGGCAGAGCAATTGGAAAAGAAGCTTGAGGATTCCGGTGAAATCATTCTGGTCTGTGTGGATGGAGAGGGCACCGTGAAGGGATATGTCTTTGGCGTGAGTGAACAGACGGAGGAAACTTCCGGCACCTATGCACACAAAACCATATACATTGATGATCTGTGCGTGGATGAAAATGTCCGAAAAGAGCACATCGGCACAAAGCTGTATCAATCCATGTGCGAGTATGCAAAGTCACATGGTTATGACCGCATCACACTGCATGTCTGGCAGGGAAACTCACCGGCACAAACCTTTTATCAGTCGATGGGGATGAGACCGATGTATACAGCGATGGAGCAGACACTATAAAGAAATCATAAATCAGGAGGAAAGAAAAGATGAAGGAGTATTCGATCAATACAATGTGTGTGCAGGGGGGCTACACACCGGGAAATGGGGAACCAAGGCAGATTCCGATCATTCAGTCAACGACCTTTAAGTACGATACAAGCGAGGAGATGGGCAAACTCTTTGATCTGGAGGCAAATGGTTATTTTTACTCGCGCTTGCAAAATCCGACCAATGATTTTGTGGCAGCAAAAATTGCCCGGCTCGAAGGGGGAAGTGCAGCGATGCTGACATCCTCCGGGCAGGCGGCAAATTTCATGGCTCTGTTTAATATCTGTGAGGCGGGCAGCCATATCGTGGCTTCTTCTTCAATCTATGGCGGAACCTTCAATCTCATGGCGGTTACGATGGCAAAGATGGGAATTCAAACGACCTTTGTCTCACCGGACTGCACTGAGGATGAGTTGGAGGCTGCCTTTACGGAGCAGACTAGAGCAGTTTTTGGAGAGTCCATTGCCAATCCGGCACTCACCGTCTTGGATATTGAGAAGTTTGCAAAGGCGGCGCACCGTCACGGCGTTCCTCTTGTGGTGGACAATACGTTCCCGACACCGGTTCACTGTCGTCCGATTGAGTGGGGTGCGGATATCGTCACTCACTCTACCACAAAATATATGGATGGACATGGAGCAGCGGTCGGTGGAGCGATCGTGGACAGTGGCAATTTTGACTGGATGGCAAATGCGGACAAGTTTCCGGGACTCTGCACTCCGGACGATTCCTATCACGGCATTGTGTATGCAGAGAAATTTGGAAGAGAGGGTGCCTATATCACGAAGTGCACGGCACAGCTGATGAGGGATCTCGGATGCATCCAGTCACCACAGAATGCGTTTATTCTGAATCTGGGACTGGAATCTCTCCATGTCCGTATGGCACGCCACGTGGAGAATGGGCTAGCCGTGGCAGAATTTTTGCAGGAGCATCCGAACGTTGTTCATGTAAGCTATCCGGGACTTGTCAGTGACCCATACTATGAACGTCAAAAGAAATATATGCCGGAGGGCGGCTGCGGGGTTGTTTCCTTTGAGGTTGACGGTGGCAGAGCGGCAGCTGAAAAATTCATGAAAAAGCTTCGCGTGGCAGCGATTGAGACGCACGTGGCAGATGCCAGAACCTGCTGCCTGAACCCGGCGACATCCACGCATCGCCAGATGACCGATGAGCAGTTAAAAGAGGCCGGAATCCCGGCAGGGCTCATACGAATTTCCTGTGGTCTGGAAGATAAAAAGGATCTGATTGCTGATTTGGAGCAGGCGCTGGAAGACTGAGAAAAAAGAAAAAGTAGTTTGAAATATGTGATAAATATAGTATAATAACAAAGTGATTTCAATGAAAGTAGTTTCAATGAAATGTGAAAAATATGAAGCAATATAGGAGGCTGTATATGGTTACGTTATATGAAGGCGGAGCTTATCTTGTCAATGGGACAGAATTGATCCCGGACGGCACGGATGCGCTGACCGCAGTGGAGAACAGAACCGGAGTGAAGACATCGAAAGAAGAGGCGGCAAAGGGGACGATGGCATATCATATTCTGTCATCGCACAACACATCCGGCAATATGGAGAATTTACAGATTAAATTTGACAAGCTTACATCCCATGATATTACGTTTGTTGGAATTTTGCAGACGGCGAGAGCATCGGGGCTGGAGAAGTTTCCGGTTCCGTACGTGTTGACAAATTGTCACAACAGTCTTTGTGCAGTCGGTGGAACCATCAACGAGGACGACCATGTATTTGGCCTTTCCTGTGCCAAAAAATACGGTGGAATCTATGTGCCGCCTCATCAGGCAGTCATTCACCAGTTTGCCAGAGAGGTTCTCGCAGCGGGCGGTGCGATGATTTTGGGCTCGGACAGTCATACACGCTACGGTGCGCTGGGAACGATGGCAGTCGGAGAGGGTGGACCTGAGATTGTAAAACAGCTGTTAGAACAGACCTACGACATACCGATGCCGGGAGTTGTTGCCGTTCATCTTACCGGAAAACCGGAGAAGGGTGTCGGACCACAGGATATCGCACTGGCGATTATCGGTGCCGTGTTCAAAAATGGCTATGTCAACAATAAAGTGATGGAATTTGTCGGAGAGGGCATTGACAATCTGAGCGTGGATTACCGGATCGGAGTGGATGTCATGACCACGGAGACGACCTGTCTGTCCTCAATCTGGAGAACCGATTCGGCTGTGAAAGACTTCTATGATATTCACGGCAGGAGCGATGACTACAAGGAGCTCAATCCGGAGAAGGTGGCATATTACGATGGGGTTGTAGAGGTCGATCTCTCAACGATCAAGCCAATGATCGCGATGCCGTTCCATCCAAGCAATACATATACCATTGAAGAACTGAATGCAAATCTTGAGGATATTCTTCGCGACGTAGAGAAAAAAGCGCTTGTCAGTCTGGACAACAATCAGATCGATTTTACGCTCACGGATAAGATTCATGACGGCAGACTGTATGTTGAGCAGGGAGTGATCGCGGGATGTGCCGGTGGCGGATTTGAGAATCTGTGTGATGCAGCTGATATTCTCCGTGGCAAGACGATCGGAACAGACGAGTTCTCACTCAGCGTCTATCCGGCTTCGCAGCCGATCTTCATGGAATTGGTAAAAAATGGCGCGATTGCGGATCTCATGCAGACGGGTGCTACGGTTCGTACCGCTTTTTGTGGACCTTGTTTTGGTGCCGGTGATGTTCCTAGCAACAAGGGACTCAGTATCCGCCACTCCACCAGAAACTTCCCGAACCGTGAGGGCTCCAAGGTGACCAACGGACAGATTGCATCGGTCGCTTTGATGGATGCGCGCTCGATTGCGGCAACCGCGGCCAACAAGGGCTATTTGATGGCGGCTACCGACGTGGACGTAAACTTCACAAAGCCAAAATATTACTTCGACAAAACAATCTATGAGAACCGTGTCTTTAACGGAGTCGGCAAGGCCGATCCGAGTGTGGAGATCAAGTTTGGACCAAATATTGTCGATTGGCCGAAGATGCACGCTCTGACCGAAGATGTGCTGCTCAAAGTTGTATCGATGATTCACGATCCGGTGACAACGACCGATGAGCTGATCCCATCGGGAGAGACGTCTTCCTATCGCTCCAATCCACTGGGACTGGCAGAATTTACTCTGTCGAGAAAGGATCCGGCTTATGTGGGAAAGGCAAAGGAAGTACAGAAGGTAGAAAAGGCGCGTATTGCCGGAACCGACATCTATGAGCAGGATGCAAAATTAAGGGAAATTTACGATACCATTCGCGAAAAGTTTGATGTTGTGCCGGAGAAGACGGAAGTCGGAAGTGTCATCTTTGCCGTAAAACCGGGAGATGGCTCTGCGAGAGAACAGGCGGCAAGCTGTCAGCGTGTGCTGGGCGGCATGGCAAATATCGCCAGAGAGTATGCCACAAAGCGCTATCGCTCTAATCTGATCAACTGGGGAATGCTTCCGTTTGTCTTTGACGGTGAACTCCCATTTGATAAAGATGATTATATCTTTGTCAAGGATATCAAAAAAGCAATCGAGACAAAAAATGACTCCATTAAGGCCTATGTTGTCAATCAGGGAATGAAGGAGATGGAGTTTCATCTGGGCAACCTGACGGACGATGAGAGAGAGATTATTTTAAAAGGTTGTCTGATCAATTACAATAAAAAAGATTGATTTGTGGAAAGAAAGGTAGCAACATGAACGTTAAACAAGAGGTATACCGGTTAAAAGAAGATTCTCCGATTCTCGCATCCTCAGGGATTGAAAAGCGCAATCAGGCGCTCCGGTTCATTGCAGAGTTGATCCGGGAGCACAGTGGGGAAATCTTTGCCGAGAACGAAAAAGATCTGAAGGCGGCAAAAGAAAACCACATTTCTTCTGCGGTCATGAAACGGTTAAAGTTCGATGAGGGAAAGCTTGAGGCCTCAATTAAGGGCATAGAACAGCTGATCCTTCTTTTGGATCCG
Source organism: uncultured Eubacteriales bacterium (assembly GCA_900319095.1). GTDB lineage: Bacteria > Bacillota > Clostridia > Lachnospirales > Lachnospiraceae > Eubacterium_F. Next base: position 4,485 of record ONNE01000121.1, read on the forward strand.
CTGAACCGGACAAAACTGAACCGCCAGCTGGATGAAGGGCTTGTGTTAAAACAGGTCACTTGTCCGATCGGAGTGATCGGGGTGATCTTTGAGGCCCGTCCGGATGCCCTGATTCAGATTTCGTCCCTCTGTCTAAAAAGCGGCAACTGTGCCGTGCTAAAAGGGGGAAAAGAAACCGTACATACCAACCGGATTCTGTTTCAGTTCATCCGGGAGGGCGTCATAAAAGCCGGCCTGCCGCAAAATTGCGTGTTACAGGTAGAACAGCACAATGAGATTGATGAATTGCTCGAGTGTGACGACTGTGTAGATCTCTTGATTCCAAGGGGATCCAACGCATTTGTTCAATATATTATGAACCATACCAGGATACCGGTCATGGGGCATGCGGATGGTATCTGCCACATCTATGTGGATAAAGAAGCGGATTTTGATGAGGCAATCCGCATTATTGTCGATGCGAAGACCCAGTACACGGCAGCTTGTAACGCTGTAGAGACCATCCTGGTTCATGAAGATATCGCAGATGAGTTTCTGCCAAAGCTCTCCGAAGAGCTCAAAAAGAATCATGTGGAGATAAAGGGAACCAGAGCGGTGACCGGGAGAATCGGCGGTGAGCCGGTTGAAAGGGAAGATTTCAAGGAATATCTGGAACTCATCGTATCGGTTGATGTTGTCGATAGTATTGATGCTGCCATCCGGCACATCAACACCTATGGTTCTCATCACACGGATGCGATTGTATCAAAGGATCTGGGGGCGGCAGAATATTTTATGAACCTTGTGGACTCTGCGGGAGTATACCACAATTGTTCCACCAGGTTTGCCGATGGCTTCCGCTATGGATTTGGTGCTGAGGTGGGAATCAGTACCGGAAAGATTCATGCGAGAGGACCGGTGGGACTGGATGGGCTCGTCACATATAAGTATAAGTTATTTGGGAGTGGACAGACCGTGGATGAATATGCATCCGGACAGAAGCAGTTTCATTTTATGGATCAGTGAGGAGGGATCGGATGAGTAGAAAGTTTATGCAAAATTCCGGTAAACAAAGGAGAGAAAGAATCGGTGTTTTTTTTCTCGCTGCGGCAGTGACGATCGGGTTGGCTGCATGCGGCATCAATACGGCCGGAGATAAGAAAGATGCCAGCGGCAGTGCCGTGGAGGGTGTCAGTGGCAGTGCCGTGGAAAGTATCAGTGGCAGTGCTGTGGAACAGACCAGAGAGGTCGATTTCGGACTAACTTCATTCTCGAATAAGGCACTGGCTAATTCAACCAATGAATACATGGATTTCCTTTATGACGATGATATTACGATAGACATGGATGGATTGGTTCAGTACACAAGAGATGGAAAAGAGATAAAAAAATACACGTTCTCGAAAAATACGGATGAGGATACCTTTTATGATTTCCATTTGGTGACAGATGATTCGTTGATTTATTCGATTTTAACTTATGATGGCAAAAAAGAGAAAAAAGCATTTTATGAACTGTCGCTTAAAAAAGATAAAGACGGAAACGATATTTTGAATCCAAAACAGTCGAAAAAACTGTTTGAGGTTGTAGCAAAGGATGAGGAATCCGTGGATGATCAATGTGCCTACGTCGATGAAAAACAGATTGTTTTTTTGACGAATCAGGGCCGTTGCTTTCACTATGACAGGACCCGTGATAAGTTGTCAGAAGAGCAATTAATTGAACTGAAAAAGAAATCTTATGAATATTGTGTTGAAATGTTGTGGGGGAAAATCACGGATAAAAAGCTCTTCTTTACGGTATGTTCGGAAAATCCGGATAAGAAAAGTGGACTGTATAGTTATGATCTCAGGAATAAAAAAGTGAAAAAATTAACGGAGAATATGCACATAGCGGTGCCGGAGGAAACGCAGATTCTGGGCACTTTTGAAGACCACGCTCTGTTTTATGATATGAGTCAGTACGAGGTTCTTCTCTATCATGAGGCAGATGAGTCGATCTCAAAAGTCTTCTCCGAGGAAAAAATTAAAAATTATTTAAAAGGCAGGAATCTTTTTGGAGAATATATGGATTCTGAAATCACGAATCTATGGATGGGAGCCTGGCAGGACCGGTGTTTTATAGAAGTCTCACTATTTTATGCGGATAAAAATCACACCAGTGTTACTACGTGTCCGGTTTTGTTCAGCATAGAATTTGAGACAGGAAATCTTCAATACGAGAAGAAAATTACCGAAGCGATTTTGACAAAGGGCATTTTTAAACACATGGATGTGTCTGAGGTGGGCTGGTATTCGAATCCTCCCGATGCGTTGGAGGAAGAAATCGTGCAAAAGGAATATAAGATCATCCGGTCAAAGCACATCCTGTTATCCGATATCTGCGATGGTCAGCTCCTGATCTGTTTGGATACAAAAAAAGGTCAGTATGAATGTGAATTATTTGATTTGGCAACCGGCAGAGTGACCGGGAAAACGATCAATGAAATACAGTTATCTCAATTCAGTTTTGATTATGATCGAAAAGATAAAAATTCAAAAGTGAATTTTGGGGGATTTTCCATATATCCGGAAGACGATTCGGATTATCTGGATTACTACAAAGATCACCATCAAGCGGAACACGACCAAGTTTCCGATGAGGATGAGATCGATGAGGATGATATCGATATAAATGCGATTGACAGGGAGATTGAATCGCACATTGTCTATGAGGAGGATGAAAAATGAGAAGAAAGTGTCTATTCGGATTTGCTGTGTCTATGATTGTTCTGATGACGGCATGTGGTGTCAACACAGCGTCAAATCAAGAAGATGCCAGCGGCAGTGCCGTGGATTTAAGTGACCGTGTGGAAAGTATCAGTGGAAGTGCACTTGATGCGACGGCGGAGGACATGGGGCTCAATTCATTTTCTGACAAGGCTCTTACAAATTCCAGCAACTATTATGAGGATTTATTTGAAACGGATACAGAAGCGGACGGTTTGGTTCAATATGATAGAAAAGGGAAAAAAATTAAAGAGTATATCTTCGCTGACGATACGGTGGCGTATGAACATCAAGACTATGAATGGATATATGCGAATGATGATTCCATTGTATACAGTATTTATGACGAACGTGGTAATGGAACGATCACGTTTTATGAACTGCCAATAAAGAAAGGAAAAGATGGCAATGATATCATCCGTCCGGAGCAGTCTGTGGAGTTGTTTAGCGCTGAAGAAAAGGGTATGGAGGATTTTGAAAATGAATTTACCTATGCAGATTCCGATTATATCATCGCAATATCCGATGCAGGGCATTATTTTCGATATGAGAGAAAGACAAAAAAAATAGTCAGGGAGAAGCCGTTTCAAGATTATTTAAAAGATAGAGACGATTTATGTGAGTTGCTCTATGGAGCCATTGGGACAGATGGAATTTTTTGTTCCGTATACAGTGACTACGATGTGAAGGATGGTTATCGACACAATCGATTGATTTTTCATGACTTAAGAACCATGGAATTCAAAGAGATTTTTGATGGAAAGGAGGATGCTGAGTTTGATATAATAGCTTCTTATGGGGATGAAATCTTATTTGAAGCAGATGATATGGTGGAAAGTGTGTACCGATATCACAGGGGGGATAAAAAAGTCTCAGTGGCCGTCACGGATTCGAAAATTTGCCGGCTGATGAAAGATCAAAGGATCGGAGACAAAAAGCTCTCGGATATAACAGTGAAGGTATCGGCATATGATTATTGGATCGGAACTTTCGGGGGACGTCAATACATGAGTGCAATTCTTATGTGCGCAGAGGATAAGACGCTGACGACATGCCGGGTGATTATCAGTATCGGCTATGAGGAAGGCGATATTAAGTACGAAAAAGAAATTACGGAGCATATGTGGGATGCGGGTGTCTGGAAATATGTCAAAGGATCCTTTGACGATACGACAATAGTAAGTCAGTATTTCACAGGTGAAAAATTTCGGAAAGTGCGGACGAACGATACCGATTGTCTCACGATGAAACAGGGACGGATACTCATTGTCAAGGACACAAAAAAGGGAACGTATGACTCAGAAGTCTATGAGATTGCTACCGGCAAGTCCAAAAAGGTTGAGAAAGAGGATCTTCGCGAGTTTTATCCGATGTATGAAAAGTGGACTACGAGTGATTCTTATTTTACTTCCCCTCAGGGTGAAAAGTCAAAAAATGTCTTTGTATACGTGTATCTCAATGAGGAAGAGGAACAAAAGGTCGTATACGAAGAAAAATAATCTGTACAAAAGTGGCACAACCGGGATCGTATGAAATGCAGTTGGTACAGCAGATGATGTTTATGGCAAAGGACCAGTCATTTTGACTGGTCCTTTTAAGTTGCGTGAATTTTATAAATTATGCCTTTTTATCTAAGACAATGACCTGAACGGAATTAGCAGGGAGAATGATATCGAAACCATCGATTGTGACCGGAATTCTTGTTGTTACCGGAGCCACCTTCTCAAACTCTTTGGTATTCACGTTTTTCTTATGAGCCAGTTGTGGATCATCCCCATCTGCAGCAAGACAGATGAGACTTGCCCGGTCTTTGATGTCGAGATCTTCTAAGGATACTCGTACGTGCTTGTCTGTCTCTTCTGCGTTGACGAGCTTGATATAGACATGATCGTGATCGGCTGTCACCGCTTCATACAAATCATGTGTATAGGAGACCAGCTTACCATCAAGACGGCCTTTTTCGGTTCCCGATTCATCGGAATAGAAACAGCTGATGGATGTATTATCCTTTCCGCCAAAGTCGATTGTCACAGTATAATCGTGACCGGCAGGTACTTCTTCGTCATAGCAGGAGCGCAGGTTTCCGGCAAATACACTGGATGAGTAGTCACCCATGCGATAGCCCTCTTTTCCCTCTTTGATTACTTTTAGACCGGTTCCGTATCGTCCGTATCCGACACAGTATTCATGAAGGCTCAGGGTTTCGTTGGAAAAGCCGGCAGAACTCAGTCCGCCAAGACCGGCACCCAGGAGAATTTCCGCATCCTCATCCACTTTGTTGACAACAAGTTCTACTGTGTATTCAGACCAGTCCGGTTCATTCAGATAGAAGCCATGTCGTTCCTGAGAATCGCTCTTTATCAAAAGTCCTTCGCTTGTTTTTTCGATATAAGAATCGTCCGGCTGAATCAAATGAAGACGGCTGTCCACATCCTGACAAAAATCCTGCTCAAACAAGATCTCACCGGTCTGATTGGCACGAATCGTCAATCGCTTGAATACCACGCTGCCCTCGGTCACAGAGAGCGTGATTCCCCCCCTTGGCGTGACACAGGTGTGCTTTCCATCGACATAAGTACAGTAGCTGGTATCCAAAAGTCTGGTTCCCAGATACTGGGCAAACATTTTTTGAACATAGTAGGTTGGCGTGCGCCAGACGGTCTCATTGTCGAACCAGATCGCATCCGGTGTCCAGCGGTAGGTACCATCCTTTACCACTTTGTTAAACAGAGGAGCAGTAGCGGCCAGGCGTACGACATCGGAGTTTTTCTCAAATCCGGTCATGACAGCGGCTTCCGCAACGGCACCTGCCAGGGTGTTTTTGTCACTGGAAGCGTATTCACCGACAAATACCTTTGACACCTGATCTTCGATGAGTTTTCCATCCTCATACGGACGATAATAATAATTGTAGCGATCTGTGTTTTCCAAAAGATATTCGTTGGTTCGGTAATAGTGCTCATCGACGATCGTTTCCATATAGTTTTTGTGGTGGGTATACCAGGTCACTTCCTCATCAAAACTTTCCGTTCCATCGCTGAACCGGATGGTGTCACCGCCTTTTTGATAACCGGCCAGGAATTTCCAGTTTTGCTGATAAGACGTGTCATCGGCCTGGGCACCGGCGGTTGAGATGATGTGCAGTTCGTAGTCCGGATAGTTCTTTTTCATGTGCTCATCGATCGCATGATAAAAGATCTCAAAGCTTGCCATAAATTCCGTTCCCCAGTTTTCGTTTCCAACGCCGAGATAGTGAAGGCCAAACGGCTCTTCATGTCCGAGTTCTTTTCGGAGTGCCGCCCATGAATTGTTCTCAAAATCCGTGCTGATGGCAAAATCAATTAAATCCAGGAAGTTGTTGATATATTTTTCCTGTAGTTTGCCGCCTGCCGGGTTGGCATAATCAGAACGCGCCTGACAGAGCACACCACATGCCATGACCGGCAGTGGTTCGGCATTCAGATCTTCGGCAAGCTGGAAATATTCCATGTAACCGAGACCCATTGTCATGGTATATCCCCAGGTATTGTAATTCTCTTTTCGTTTTTCGACCGGTCCCACCGAGTCCTTCCAGTCATAAACATTTTCCCAGATATAGGAGCCCTCTGAGATACAGCCACCCGGAAAACGAAGAAAAGTCGGATGCATATCAACCAGTGCCTCGACTAAATCTCTTCGGAGACGATAATTGCTGTTTGAAGTGAAGTTCCGGTGAGCGCTGGATGAGGCCGGCTCCTCGCCTGCGCCCCAGACATTGTTCGGCATCAGAGATACCATATCAATGGAACACTCTCCGGTAAAGGAGAGAAGAATCTGGCCCATCTGTGATTTGGTGGCAACCAGGGTATCCGCAGTGTACTTCTTCCAGACCCCGTCTGCGTCAACCGACAGGGAAACCGTGTTACTGATGGCCTGATTTGCGCGATCCATCAAAGTCACATCGATAACTGCCTTTTGATTGGCTTTTGCCCAGATCGTAAATTGATAACTCTCTTCTTCTTTAATATTCATGGAATAATCTTCCGTGTTATCGCAAAAACCACGGTTGTACAGCTTTGTGCCGTCAGCCACCGTCACATAAGTGGCATTGGTGTCCGGATCCTCGATGCCGAAAAATTCATTCAGTCCACCGGTACTGCATACGGTGACGTTGGAGAGGTCTCCGAACCAGAAGCGGAGAGGATTGTGATTGCGTCCGGATGAGACTCCGTTTTCTCCGCTTCGCATATCATACACTTCATAGGTAAAATCTTCAAAGGAGCGGTTGCTGATCAACTCCGCATAGATACCACCGTCTGCGGCATTGTTGATATCCTCAAAGAAAAGACCATACAGAGTTTTGCTGATTTCAATTTTTTCACGGCTGCCGTGGATGGTGAGCTCATAGGGAGCGACAAAATCCGGCATAACGGTAGAAGAAAACTGTTTTTCAAGCTGACTGTTCCCACACGACAAAGTGGCGGTAATGCAGATGCCGGCCGGTGTATCTTTTGGATGGATGGTGCCGTCATCCGCTAAAATTCCCTCCGGTTTTGAGTGCCATGTTACCTGTACGCGGTTCTCCATCAGGGAAGAAGGGAGAGTCAGGTCATCGGTAATGATTTTATTTGGTGTCGGTAAATATTTATCTTTGGCGAGCGATAAAATCTCTTCATCGGAGAGTGACTCGCACATGATCGAGATGATCTCATTCTCGCTCAGAGGACAACCATAGATGCGAAAATCCGAAATAGCACCGTGGAAGTCGGCATCCGCATCAAATTGAGAATGCGCAATGTAGTTGTGACTGTAATTGTCTGCGTGTTCCAAAGTGGCAAACCACTCGCGAAGTTTTTTGTAGGTTCCGCTGGAAGTCTGACTGATAAAACCATCGGCCACAAGATCCCCGTTTATATAAATTCTTGGACCTGCGCTGCTGAGGGTTCCACCTTTGGTTCCCGTCACTGTCATCGTGACATGAACCCATTCGTTGTCCGGCAGGCCGTATGTGGCATCGGCAAAGAGATCGGATCCCGCAAAACATACACCGCGGGAACAACGTGTCAGAAAAACATAAGGGCCTCCCATTCCTTTTCCAAAGTCAAAGATACGCTCCCAGACATTGGCCACTTTATCCGCACACACCCATGCGGAAACCGTAAAACCATTCTCGTCACTGACGTCTTTTAAAATATCCTGAGGCAGTTCCAGATACGAAGCTCCATAGGAATTTCCCTCAAAATAGACGGCAGTCCGGCCGGAGACTTCCCGGATCACCGGGGCCGTACTGCCGGTAGGGGAAGCATTTTTTTCATTGTCGGAAATGTCTTTTCCGATGTTGCCGGCATCGTCAAACGGATAACGGGCAATCAGGTTTTGTTTCAGTGTCTCATTCATTGCTGTCATTCATCCTCCTCCTCAATAACATGAATTTCTAGAAAATCAAAATCAATTTGCTCAATGAAATTGTCCTGATTAAATCGTGTTCTGTCTGTTTTTTTGAATTCACGGATGTTTTTGTCCAGCCAGATCGGTTCCTGCAGATCAAATGAGAGACAGAACTCATGCAGCCCTGCAAGAATCTTTCCGGTGCGATTGACCGAGCGGTCATTACTTTCGTAGACCATATCCCGTAACAGGTGATTTTCCTGATACAATTTTCCCCAAATTCTGAACATATGACACCTCGTTTTTTCATATACAACTATCTAAAATTATAATAAGTTTTCCCACGAATGTAAAGGTTTTATTTGACTTTGCTTTGTTTTCTATTATAATAGATTAAAGAGAGCAACAGATAGGAGAAGTGTATGCTGGATAACGATTTGCACACATCGTTTTTGAGGCAGGTCAGTCTCCCGAAAGATATGGGGGAATACTTCCGGGATGAGGCCGCTGAGTTCGAGACGATGATGATGATTTACAATTGTGGGGTAAAAGAGGTCAAAACCAAATTACAGGTTTTAAATGACGAGTTGTCCGTGATGAATAAGCGCAATCCGATTGAGTTCATTAAGACGAGGATCAAGCGACCGGACAGTATTGTTACCAAGCTGAAAAAAAAGGGACTTCCGGTCTCTGTATCAGCGGTGCGCCAAAATCTGAATGATGTGGCGGGGGTTCGTGTGATCTGTTCATTTATTGACGACATTTACCGGGTGGCAGATATGCTGATGGCACAGGACGATATCGTCGTTCATAAAATCAAGGATTACATAAAGCATCCAAAGTCAAACGGATATCGAAGTCTGCATTTGATCGTGGAAGTCCCTGTCTTTTTTTCAGACCACAAAGAGATGGTGCGCGCAGAGGTGCAGATCCGGACAATTGCGATGGACTTTTGGGCGAGTCTGGAACATCAGGTGAAATACAAAAAAGATGTCAGGGATGCGGAGAATATTGTCTATGAACTTCGGGCATGTGCGGACGTGATCAACCGGACGGACTATCATATGCAGTCCATTCGGGATAAAATTGTGGAGATTGAATAGCAGGAGGAAAAGATGGGAAAGAAAATTGACGGAAAAGAAATTTCGATGCAGATCAAACAGGAGTGCAAAGAGCGTGTTGCCAGAGAGAATCTGGATGTCACATTGGCCGTGATCCAGGTGGGAAATGATCCGGCTTCGACGGTGTATGTGGGCAACAAGAAGAAAGCGTGTGAGTACATAGGAATCCATTCGCTCTCCTATGAGCTGCCGGAACAGACAACTCAGCAGGAACTGCTGGAATTGGTGAGAAAGCTCAACCGGGACGAGAAGGTGCAGGGGATTTTGGTACAGCTGCCTCTTCCGGGACACATGGATGAGGACGAAGTGATACAGACCATCGATCCCAAAAAAGATGTGGACGGCTTTCATCCTCAGAGCGTCGGTGCGCTCAGCATCGGACAGCCGGGATTTGTCTCCTGTACCCCTGCGGGAATCATTCAACTGCTCAAAAGAAGCGGTGTTGCGATGGATGGAAAAGAATGTGTCATTGTTGGGCGCAGCAATATTGTCGGAAAGCCGATGGCGATGCTGATGCTCAGGGAAAATGCGACGGTGACAGTCTGTCACAGCCACACAAAGGATTTGAAAGAGGTGACAAAGCGCGCGGATATTCTGATTGTCGCCATCGGAAAACCGAAATTTATTACAAGGGAATATGTCAAAGAGGGTGCCGTTGTGATTGATGTTGGGATTCATCGCAATGAGGATAATAAACTGTGTGGAGATGTTGATTACAACGATGTTGAGCCGATCGCATCTGCGATCACACCGGTTCCCGGTGGTGTGGGTCCGATGACCATCGCCATGCTGATGAATAATTGCGTAGAGGCGAAAGGAATACAAGAGGCATGAAACTTTTTTTTGTATCTCTCGGATGCGATAAAAATCTGGTGGACAGCGAAAAGATGTTAGCGCTCTTGAGCGCAGAATCCATCGAGATTACAGACGAACCAAAGGATGCGGAACTGATTATTGTCAATACCTGTGGTTTTATTCAGGACGCAAAAGAGGAGAGCATTGAGACAATTTTAGAGATGGCCGGATATAAGGATACGGCAAAATGTAAGGCATTGATTGTATCCGGATGTCTGGCGCAGAGATACGCAGAGGAAATTCAGGAAGAAATCCCGGAAGTAGATGCCGTGGTCGGAACAGCTGCCTACGATCAGATTTACGATGTTGTCGTAAAGACGCTTCAGGGACAGCGTCAGATCCGGCTGCAGGAGTTGGATTATCTTCCCAAGAATCTGACAGCGAGATTGCCATCGGTCTCTTCTTATACCTCTTATATCAAAATTGCTGAGGGATGTGATAAGCACTGCACCTATTGTATCATCCCGGCTCTGAGAGGACCATATCGCAGCGTGCCCAAAGAGGAAATTCTCAAGGAGGCGAAAATGCTTGCGGATGCGGGGACAAAAGAGTTGATTATTGTTGCCCAGGAGACGACCGTGTACGGGATCGATCTCTATGGGAAAAAAGAACTGCCGGATCTCCTTGAGAGATTGTGCCGGATTGATGGTATTGAGTGGATTCGTCTTCTCTATTGTTATCCGGAAGAAATTACCGGAGAACTGTTAGCTGTCATGAAAAAAGAGCCGAAGATATGCCATTATCTCGATGTTCCCATCCAACACTGCAGCGATGCAATTCTTAAGCGGATGGGAAGAAAGACCAGCCGGACGCAGTTGATGGAAAAAATCAGGCTGATCCGCGATACGCTGCCGGATGTTGCGCTGAGAACAACGCTGATCAGTGGTTTTCCGGGAGAAAAAAAGGAACATCATGAGGAGTGCGTTGAGTTTGTCGCTGAGGTTAAGTTTGACCGCCTGGGTGTGTTTGCCTACTCGGCAGAGGAGGGAACACCGGCTGCAGAGTTTACGGATGCCGTCGACGATGAGATCAAAAATCAGTGGGCGGATGAAATTATGCAGACGGAACAGGAAGTTATTTTTTCGAAGAATGAGGAACTGATTGGAAAGAAATTCCGGGTCATTGTCGATGGATATCTTCCCGAGGAAAAAGTGTATACCGGACGGACGTATCGCGACACTCCGGAGATTGACGGATGCGTTTTTTTCACAGCTCCCTATGATTTGATGTCCGGCACGTTTTTAGATGTGGTTGTGACCGATGCAAACGGCTATGACCTGATTGGTGAAGTATGTAGCGAGGAGGAATAAGAGAATGAATGTACCAAATCGACTGACGCTCCTGCGCGTTGGCATCATTCCTCTTTTTGTTGTGGCGATGCTCTGGAAATCGCTGCCATATTCGGATTATATTGCAGGCGGGCTTTTTATAGCCGCATGTGTCACGGATTTTTTTGACGGATATCTTGCGCGGCGAAATAATCAGGTGACGACATTTGGTAAGTTTATGGATCCTTTAGCGGATAAATTACTGGTTTCTTCCGCATTGATCTGTTTTTTGGTCGACGAGACCAGAATGATGCCTGCCTGGGGAGTCATTGTGATCATCAGCCGGGAGTTCATCATCAGCGGCTTTCGTCTGGTGGCCGCAGAAAAGGGAGTGACAATTGCCGCCAGCTACTGGGGAAAAGTAAAAACATTTGTACAGATGGTCATGTCGATCGTCCTGATTTTTCACTTTTCTCATCCGGTGTTCCGGATCATTGAGGTGATTTTGATCGATGCAGCGGTGATTCTTACGGTTATCTCCCTGATTGACTATATTATAAAAAATCGAAATGTCATGAAAGATTCATAAAATAAGATTTTGTCACTAAACTGACAAAAAAAAAAGATACCATAGCCTTGTCTAACTGATTTGAATAGGAGTGATATTTTGATTGAAGACAGGTTTCATGGAAAAAACGTCCGACGGATGCTCACCTTGTTTTTCGTGCTGAGTCTCGTTCTCACAGCATGTCAGAAAGGGACAAATACAAATACACAGAGTGGCACATCAGCGGCAGTATCTACCAAAAGAAGTGAGATGGAGACGATAACGATCTACTCGATTAATTCCGATACGATGAATCTGATTCCTGTATCCGTGAAAAAAGAGTCGGATTCGAATTCCATTACCTATATATGTTCTCTGGTAAAGGAAAACATCAATATTAAAAATCTGGAACTGACGGAATGTACCATGAGCGCAGATAAGGGGATAATTTCTTTTTCATCTCAGGGCAAACCGATAAAAAAATGCAGTGAGAAGATGGA